>DATMJR010000288.1:0-2069 GCA_035553775.1 Miltoncostaeaceae bacterium
GGGATCGATTCCCCCGTGACCAGGCTCTCGTCGATCGCCCCGCTGCCGGACGTCACCTCCCCGTCGACGGGCACGCGGTCCCCGGGCCGCAGGCGGATCAGGTCCCCGGGGACGATGTCCGCCGTCGCGACCTCCTCCTCCCGACCGTCTCGGATGACCGTCGCCGTCGGGGGCACGATGTCGAACAGGGCCTTCAGGGCGTCGTTCGTCCCGCGCCGGCTGCGCATCTCCATCCAGTGGCCGAACAGCACGAACGTGACCAACATGGCGGCGGCCTCAAAGAAGGTCTCGCGGTCGAGCAGCGTCAGGAGGACGCTCGCCCACCAGGCGGCGAGTACGCCCACGGCGATCAGGACCGCCATGTTCAGGGCGCGATGCCGGAGCGAGGTCCACGCGCCGGCGATGAAGATCCACCCCGCCCACCAGACGATCGGTGTCGACAGCGCGAACATCGCGATGTTGCTGGCGGTCATCGAGCCCAGGACGTCGAGGCCGAGCGTGTTGGAGGCGATGGGCGACAGCAGCACGACGGGCAGGGTCAGCACCAGCGCCACCCAGAAGCGCCGACGCATGTCGCGCTCCATGGCGGCCGCCATGCCTGGGTCCGACATGTCGTGGTCGTGGCCGCCGTGCCCGTGTGACCCCGGGTCGTGCCCGGCGGCGCCAGGGTGGTGGTCTTCCGCGGCCTCGGTGTGGGGCAGCTCGTACTGCATCCGGTCGACGTCACTGCCGCCGGTGACCGGCAGGGCCTCGGCGCGGTGGCGGAGTGTGGCCAAGGGCGCGAGCTCGTCCGGGCTGCAGCGGCACCCTGCCGCCTCGACGGCGCGCCGGACGTCCGCCTCCTCCGCGGGGCCCTCCACGCTCAGCGTCCGGCCTCGGTAGTCCACCCGGGCGCGTGTGACGCCGGGCATGGCGGCGACGGCCTGCTCGATGCCGGTTGCGCAGCACGGGCACGCGAGGTCCTCGAGGGTCAGCCGCAGCGCGGTCACACGCCCCCCTGAACCTGTGCCCGCGGCCTGCGGCGCCGGTCCCGATCAGGGGCCGGTCGGCCCATGCCACCAACCCCCGGCACCGCCTGCGTGTTCCGCGCATTTACGTCGAGCCGCACGCACCTTCTATAGCACCAGGCGTTCCCGGACGTGACGTGATGAGTGCGCGTCACTCGGCGTGCTGCCGCCCGCTGTGCACCATGTTCACGGTGTCTACCGATTCGCTTCCTATGGTCGCCGCGTCCCATCATCGGAAGGGCCGGAGGAGATGCACCAGGCGAGCGAGCAGCAGGATCGTGAGGCGACACGGCTGGCGGATGAGTGGGATGCACGGGTCACATCGTGGACGTCGGTGTGCGCACAGCCGTCCTTTCTTCGGTTCCGGGAGGCCGTGGTCGCAGAGGTTGCGCCCTGCGCGCAGGACCGGGTGCTCGACATCGGCGCGGGCACCGGTCTCCTCGCGCTGGCGCTGGCCCCGAGGGCGGCGCGTGTCACAGGACTCGACATCGCCCCGGCGATGGTCGCGGAGCTGCAGGCCAACGCGGCGGCAGCGGGTCTGGGCGGCGTGGAAGGGGTCGTGGGGGATGCCCGGTCGCTGCCCTTCCCAGACGCCGCGTTCGACGTCGTCGTCTCCTGCTATGCGCTGCATCACGTCGACCACGACGGCAAGCGCGCGTGTCTGGGCGAGATCCGGCGGGTGCTGGCGCCCGGCGGGCGCGTCGTGCTGGTGGACATGATGTTCCGCCTGTCGCTGGCGCCCGAGGACCGCGCGATCCTGTCCGCCAAGTGCCGGCAGATGGCCCGCAAGGGCCCCGCGGGCGTGCTGCGCGTGCTCAAGAACGGCCTGCGTGCGGCGACGGGCCGGTGGGAGCACCCCGCGCCGCCTCAGTGGTGGATCACCGAGGCGCGCGCCGCAGGGTTCGTCGACGTGCAGGCGGACAGGCTCGAGCAGGAGGCGGGCATGCTCCGTGCGCGCCGGCCTGGATGAGGCGTCCTCACCTCGTGCTCGGCGCCCTCGCCGCGTGCGCTTTCGGCGTGGCCGCCGCCGCCCCTCATCTCGGGGACGCGGGGGATGCGGGG
>DATMJR010000289.1:0-7045 GCA_035553775.1 Miltoncostaeaceae bacterium
CGTTGACCCTGGGCAGGGGCCCAAACCGCGAGGTGAACAGCTGCGGCCGGAAGTTGTCACCCGGTTCCAGCAGCAGCGTGCCGAGGATCAGCACGTCGTTGTCGTCCCGGTTGAGCACCCGCAGGGTGCGCACCACCCGGACGGTCCGGCCGGCGCGCCGCACGGTGACGGTGCGGCGGACGGTCGTGAACCGGGGCGGCTCGCCCCCGATGAAGGCGTCGCTGCCGTCCCCCGGAGCCCAGATGAAGATGTCGTTGCCGTCCCCGCCGACCGCGACGTCGGTGTTCGGGAACGCGGTGACGTCGCTGCCCCGCTCCGTGCCGCCCACCATCGTGTCGTTGCCGGGCCCGCCCAGCAGCACGTCCGGCCCCTCGCGGCCGATCAGGATGTCGGGGCCGAGACCGCCGAACAGCACGTCACCCTTGCGCAGGGTCTGGTTGGCGGCGACGCCGGGCGGCTGGATCAGGGGATCCGTCGTGACGTCGTCGTCGCGGCCGATCTGGATCTGCCGGCCGGGCGCCGTGTCGGAGCCCTGCACCGCCGCCCAGGCGCCGCCCGCACCCCCCGCCGCCAGCGTGGCGAGCGCCGCCGCGACCGCGCGGCGCCGCCGGGACATCGCACCCATCCGGGCCTCCCCTCTCGTGTGACCGCCCCCCGAGCCTCCGGCGGTCCGGCGGCGGCTGTCAACACCCCGGCACGGGCCTCCAGCGGCGGCTCCCGGGATCCGATGGGGGGCCTGTGACGCCCCGCACGCCCCTTCTCGCCCTGGTGGCGCTGCTGCTGCTGGTGCCCGCCGCGGCCGCGGCGCGCCCCGCGCCCGCCGACGGCGGCACCTTCACCGCCCGCGTCGTGGTGGACGGGTGGGCCCGCGCGGCCCCGGCGCGGCACGGCGCGCCCGTCCTGTGGGTGGAGCGGCGCACGCCGTACTCCCGGCGCCCGCAGGCCCTGCTGGTGACCGGCTTCGCCCGCGACCGCCGGGGCACCCGCTGGGTGCGGGTGCAGCTTCCGATCCGGCCCAACGGCGCGCACGGCTGGGTGCCGGCGCGGGCCGTGCGGCTCGGGGTGACCCGCCTGCGCGTGGTGGTGCGGCGCGGCGCCCGACGGCTGGAGGTGTGGCGCGGGCCCCACCTGCTGCACCGCTGGCCGGCGGGCGTCGGCCGGCCGACCACGCCCACCCCGCTCGGCGCCTTCGCGGTGCACGACCCCATGCGCACGCTGCCCGGCTGGCGCGGCGTCTACGGCAGTCACACCCTCGTGCTGACCGCGCACTCGGCGGCGCTCGACACCTTCATGGGCGGCGAGGCCGCGATCGCCGTCCACGGCGGCCCCCTGGGGCGGGTGGGGGCGGCCGCCTCCAACGGGTGCGTGATCCTGGCCCCCGGGCACCTGCGCACCCTGGCGGAGCTGGTCTCGCCGGGCGTCCCGGTCCGGGTCCTGCCGTAGGAGCAACCGCCCCCGGGTACCCTCGGCGCGTGGACGTGACGCAGCCCACGGCGCCCGCCACGGCGACCGACGACGGGGTCGAGCCCCTGCCCACCGGCGCCGCCCTGCGGCGCACCGGGCCCGCCGACGCGCCCACCGTGCTGATGGTCAACGGCGGGAGCGCCGCCGACGTGCCCGGCACCTGGAGTCCCAGCCTGGAGTGGCTGGTGGATCACCTGGCGCCCCGCTTCCCCGATCTCGGCTTCGTCGAGGTGCGCTACCGCACCCGCAGCTGGAAGCGGCTGGACTCGTGCATCCGGGACGGGCGGGCGGCGCTCGCCGCGGTGCGGGCGGCCGGCGCGCCGCGCGTCTGCATGCTGGGCTTCTCGATGGGCGGCGGAGTGGCGCTCACGTGCGCGGCCGACCCGGCCGTGCGGCACGTCGTGGGCCTCGCCCCGTGGGTGCCCCCGTCGATCGACCTCGCCCCCCTGCGCGGCGCCCGGGTCGCCGTGTTCCACGGCAGCATCGACGGCTTCCTGCCGGGCATCCCCGGGGTGAGTCCGGGCCACTCCCACCTGGTCGTCAAGGCCATGCACGACCTCGGCGTGGACGCCCGCCACACGCTCATCCGGGGCGCGTTCCACGGCCTGGCACTGCGGCCCCTCGGCATCCGCACGCCGCTTCCCCGGGCGCGCACCTGGGCGCGGCACGTGGAGGGCGAGATCGCGAGGTTCGCCGCCGGCGGCGGCGTCTAACCCTCCGCGCGGAGCGCCCGGCGGGCCCGCCGTTCGGCGGTGGGCAGCTTGACGTCCCAGGCGAGGCCGAGCCGCTCCAGCAGGCGGATGGTCCACCACGACGGGTCGACCTGGTGCCGCGCCAGGCCGTGGCGCGCCGAGCCCGGGAACGCGTGGTGGTTGTTGTGCCAGGCCTCGCCGAAGGTGAAGGGCGCCAGGTACCAGACGTTGCGGCTGTGGTCGCCGGTGGCGTAGTCGCGCCGCCCGAACGTGTGGCAGATGGAGTTGACGCTCCAGGTGACGTGGTCGAACACGAACACGCGCACCAGCCCGGCCCACACCAGCGCCTGCACACCGCGCCCGAGGTCCCCGGTCGCCGCCCACGCGACCGCGAACGGGATGCCGAGGGTCAGCGCGATCCAGACCAGGTAGAGGCGGTCGATGCGCCGGATGACGGGGTCGTCCACGAGGTCGCGCCCGTAGACGCGGCCGGTCTCCATGCCCTTCGTGCGGAAGAGCCACCCCATGTGGGCGTGGTAGAGGCCGCGCGCGGTGCCGAGCCAGCCCTCGCCGTGCCCGTGCGGCGAGTGGGGATCGCCGTCCTTGTCGGACATCGCATGGTGCTTGCGGTGGTCCGTCACCCACTGCGTGACCGGCCCCTGGGTGGACATCGCCCCGGCGATCGCGAGCGCCCCGCGCACCGCCGGGTGCGCCCGGAAGCTGCGGTGCGAGAACAGGCGGTGGTAGCCGACCGTGATGCCGAGGCCGCAGATCACGTACATGACGGCGAAGAGCGCCAGGTCGAGCCAGCCGAGGGCCACGCCCCACAGCACGCCGGCCGCGGAGAGGACGCCGAGGAACGGCACCACCACGGCGATCAGCGTGATGAGCCGGCTCGCACGCGAGGTGCGCTCGCGGACCGTCGCGACCGCACGGGGGCTGGGGGCGGCCGTGGACAACGGCAGGACGGTAGCGGACCGGGGGCCGCGGGCCGAGGGTGATCCGCCCCGGCCGGGTCCCCGTACCCCTGTGGGCGGGCCCCGCCTACTGTCCGCGCCGCGGCGTGAGGCCGCCCCACCCCCGGAGGACCCCGTGAAGGTCGCCGTCATCGGCACCGGCATCGCCGGGATCGGCGCCGCGCACGCCCTGTCGCGCCGCCACGAGGTGGAGGTCTTCGAGCGCGACTGCCGCGCCGGGGGCCATAGCAACACGGTCGAGGTGACCCGCCCCGACGGCCGGACGCTGGCGATCGACACCGGGTTCATCGTGCACAACCCGGCCAACTACCCCCATCTGGTGCGCCTGTTCCGCGAGCTGGGCGTGCCGACCCAGGAGTCGGACATGTCGTTCGCCGTGGTGTGCCGGCGGTGCGGCATCGAGTACTCCGGGCGGCACCTGTGGGAGCAGCCGCGGGTGCTGCGCTCGCCGCGGATGCTGCGGCTGCTGGCGCAGATCGCCCGGTTCATGGCGACCGCCCGCCGCCGCCTGGACGGCCGGCACCGGACGCGGACCGTGGCGCAGTTCGTGCGGGCCGAGGGGTACGGCCAGGACTTCCGGGACCACTTCCTCGTGCCGCTCACGTCGGCCATCTGGTCGACGTCGCCCGGGCAGGCGGCCGCGTTCCCCGTGGACTACGCGCTGCGGTTCTTCGACACCCACAACCTGATCGGGTTCCGCCGCCACACCTGGCGGACCGTCGCGGGCGGCAGCCGGGAGTACGTCGCCCGCGCACTCGCCCCGCTGGGCGACCGGGTGCACCTGGGCCACGGGGTGCGCCGGCTGGAGCGGGACGGCGACCGCGTCGTGCTCGAGACCGACGCCGGCACCACGCACGTGGCGGACGCGGCCGTGGTCGCCACCCATCCGGACCAGGCCCTGGCGATGCTGGCCGACCCGACCCCGGCCGAGCGCGAGGTGCTGGGGGCCATCACCTACACCCCGAGCGAGGCGGTGCTGCACACCGACCCCGCGCTGCTGCCGTCGGTGCCCGCGGCGCGCGCCGCCTGGAACTACCTGCTGGAGGACTGCCGCGACCCGGGCACGGCCCCCACGCTGACCTACTACAGCAACCGCCTCCAGGCGCTCGACGAGCCCGAGCACTACTGCGTGACGCTCAACCGCGGGACCGCCATCGACCCGGCCCGGGTGATCACCCGCATCCCCTACGCCCACCCGCTGTTCTCGTTCGCCGCACTGCGCGCGCAGGCCCGGCTGCCCGAGATCAGCGGCACGGGCGGCGTGCACTACGCGGGGGCCTACCACGGGCACGGGTTCCACGAGGACGGGCTGGTGGCGGGCCTGCGGGCCGCGGCCGCCCTCGGGGCGCCCCTGTGAGGTCCGCGATCTACGCGGGGGCGCTGACGCACGCCCGGCGGGGCCCCGCGGCGCACCGCTTCCGGTACCGGTCGGCGATGCTCGCCGTGGACCTGGACGAGGGCCCCGCGCTGGACCGCCACCTGCGCCTGTTGGCCTGGGAGCGGCCGGGGCCCGTCGCCATCCGCGCCGAGGACCACGCCGGGGACGCGCGTCGCGGCCTGCGCGGGGCGGTGGAGGAGCAGCTGGTCCGCGACGGCATCGACCTCGCCGGCGGCCGCATCACCCTGGTCACCCTCCCGCGGGTGCTGGGGTACGCCTTCAACCCGATCTCGCTGTTCTGGTGCCACGGCCCCGACGGGGCCCCGCGCGCCGTCGTGGCCGAGGTGTCCAACACGTTCGGCGAGCGCCACCTCTACACGCTCCCCGCCGGCGCGGCCGAGCGCCGGGGGCCGGCGTGGATCTGGGAGGTGGACAAGCGCATGCACGTCTCGCCCTTCCACCCCGCCGGTGGCCGCTACCGCTTCGCGCTCACCCCGCCCGGGTCCCACATCCACATCGGCATCACCTACGTACATGGGGAGGGACCCCCGTTCCACGCGTCGTTCGCCGGCGTCCGGCGACCCCTGACCGACCGGGAGATCGCCCTGCAGCTCCTGCGGACCCCCCTCGCGCCCCCGCGCGTCACCGCCCTCATCCACCTCGAGGCCCTGCGCCTGTGGCGCCGCGGCGCACCGTTCCACCGCCTGCCGCGCTTCCGCCCCGGCGAGGGGTCGGTGCCGCCCGCGGGGGCGGCCGCACCGGCCCGCCGCGGTCTGCACCCGCCCCCGCCGCCGCGGCGGTCGCCCGTGACCCCGGTCGTGCGCGCGCTCACCCCGTGGGCCCTCTCGCGGCCGCCGCGCGGCGAGGTGACGCTGCGCACGCCCGACGGCCGGGTGCGCCGGTGGCAGTCGCCCCGGCCCGGCACCTCCGCCGAGCTCACGGTGAACTCCCGGGACCTCTACCGGCGCATCGCCCGCCGGGGCATGACCGGCGTCGGCGAGGCGTACGTGGCCGGCGACTGGGACGCCGACGACCTGGCCGCCGCCGTCGAGGTGCTCCTGCGCGCGGCCGACGGGCGCCGGCGGGGGCGGCTGGGCCGGGTCACGACCGCGGCCCGCGACCGCCGCCCGCGGTTGCCGGCCCGGATGAGCCACGAGCGGGCGCGGCGCTTCGTCGGCTACCACTACGACCTCGGCAACGACCTCTACGGGCTGTTCCTCGACGAGACGCGCACGTACTCGTGCGCGATCTTCGACGACCCCGGGGCGACGCTCGAGGAGGCGCAGCTCGCCAAGCACCGGCGCATCTGCGACAAGCTCCGGCTGCAACCCGGGGACCACGTGCTGGAGATCGGGTGCGGCTGGGGCGCGTTCGCGCGGGTCGCGGCCGAGGACTACGGCGCGCGCGTGACCGGCGTGACCCTGTCCCACGACCAGCACGCCCACGCGCGGCGGGTGGTGGCGGAGGCGGGCCTCGACGGGCGCGTGGACATCCGTCTGCAGGACTACCGGACGCTGCGCGGCACGTACGCGGCGATCGCGTCCACGGAGATGATCGAGGCGATCGGCCACCGCGAGCTGCCGACCTTCTTCCGCGCCTGCGAGCGGCTGCTGGCCGACGACGGGCTCGTGTGCCTGCAGGCGATCACGATGCCCGACCAGCGCTACGACCGGTACCGCCGCAGCCGGGACTGGATCACCCAGTACGTGTTCCCGGGCGCCACCTGCCCGTCGCTGTCCGCGCTCGTGGCGGCCGCGCGCGACGCCTCCGACCTGGTCGTGAACGACGTCGAGGACATCGGCCCGCACTACGCGGAGACGCTGCGGCGCTGGCGGGAGCGGTTCGAGGCCCGTCACGGCGACGTCCGGGCGCTCGGCTTCGACGAGGAGTTCGTCCGCGCGTGGCGCTTCTACCTGGCCTCGTGCGAGGCGGCCTTCCGCGCCCGGTCGATCCAGGACCTGCAGATCGTGCTCGCGCGCCCGCTCACCGACCGGCTCTCGCGGACGTCGCGGCGCGCGGCGCCGGCGGCCGTCCCGCCCGCGGCCGGGGTCCGGCCGGCGCCGGACCCCGCGCCGCCGGCGCCTCAGCTCATGGCTCGACCGTGACGCCCCGCCAGAACGCGACGTGGTCCTTGATCTCGGCCGCGGCGGTCTTCGGCTCGGGGTAGTACCAGGCCGCCCCCGCGTTCACCTGCCCGTCCACCACCACGTCGTGGTAGCTGGCGGTCCCCTTCCAGGGGCACACCGTGTGGTCGTTGCTCGGACGCAGGTAGCGGCCGTCGACGGCGTCGGGCGGGAAGTAGTGGTTGCCCTCCACCATCACGGTCCGGTCGCTCTCGGCGATCACGGCGCCGTTCCATGTCGCGCGTGCCATCTGCACCTCCGCCGGGTCGGCTGATCGATACCCCTGAGGGTACCCGTCCCCCCGGTCCGCCGCCCGGGGACCCGGCCCGCCGCCGGCCCGGACGACCCGGCTGCGGCGGGACCTTCGACCCGGCCCGGCCCGGGGGGCGGGCCCCGGTCGCGGACGTCGGG
>DATMJR010000290.1:0-2890 GCA_035553775.1 Miltoncostaeaceae bacterium
GGGATGGGGACGGGGCGCGCCCGGCCGCGGGACGCGCGGCCGGCGTGCTGCTGCACCCCACCTCGCTCCCCGGGGGGCGGCTGGGCGAGGAGGCGTTCCGCTTCGTCGACCGGCTCGCCGAGGCGGGGCAGACCGTGTGGCAGATCCTGCCGCTCACGCCCCCGGACGAGAACATGTCGCCGTACCGGTCCGCCTCGGCGTTCGCCGGATGGCCCGGGCTGCTGGCCGAGCCCGACGCGCCCGTGTCGGCGGACGAGGCCGACGCCTGCCGGCGCGCGCAGGCCTACTGGATCGGCGACTGGGAGGCGCACGCCGGACCGGGCGCCGTGGAGGACCAGGTCCGCTTCGCGCGCGAGTGGGGGGCCCTGCGCGCGCACGCGCGCGCCCGGGGCGTGCGCATCATGGGCGACATCCCGATCTTCGTCGCGGCCGGCAGCGCGGACCACCGCGCCCACCCGGGGCTCTTCCGCGAGGGGCTCGTCACCGGGGTGCCGCCGGACATGTTCTCCGAGACGGGCCAGCTGTGGGGCAACCCCGTCTACGACTGGCCGGCCATGCGGCGGGACGGCTACCGGTGGTGGGTCGAGCGCTTCCGGCGCGCCCTGGAGCTGCACGACATGGTGCGCATCGACCACTTCCGCGGCTTCGTCGCCGGCTGGGAGGTCCCGTCCACCGAGGACACGGCGGTCAACGGGCGCTGGCGCCGCGGTCCGGGCATGGCGCTGTTCCGGGCGGTGGAGCAGGAGCTGGGGCGCCTCCCGCTGATCGCGGAGGACCTCGGGGTGATCACCCCGCCGGTGAGCCGCCTCCGCGAGACGCTCGGCATCCCGGGCATGACCGTGCTGCACTTCGCCTTCGACGGCGGCGCGGACAATCCGTACCACCCCGACCGGCACCGGACCGACACGGTCGTCTACACGGGCACGCACGACAACGCGACGACCGCCGGCTGGTGGCAGGACGCGTCGCCGGACGCGCGCGCGGCCGTCGACGCCGCGGCCGCGGCGCGGGGCATCGACGAGCCGGACCCCGTCTGGCGCATGATCCGCCTCGCCCACGCGTCGCCGGGGAGGCTGGCGGTGGTGCCGATGCAGGACCTGCTCGGGCTCGACGACCGGGCCCGCATGAACACCCCGGGCACGGCGGAGGGGAACTGGACCTGGCGCATGGACGCGGGTGCCTTCGACGACGCCCTCGTCGCCCGCCTGCGCGCCCTCACCGAGGCCGCGGGCCGCGCGCCGGCGGGCGACGGGGACGCGCGGGCGCCGGGGGGCCGCCGCGCGGCCTGATCCCCCGCGAGCCCCGCCGACGCGCCGGGTCGTCACGGTCCCCGCCGGGGGTCCCCCGACGGCGCGCCGGACGGTCGCCCGGCCCGCGGGCCTCGGACGACGTCAGGGCGACCGCCCGCGTGGCCAGGTGCGCCGTGTGCCCGCGCGGACGCCCAGCGCGACCGTCAGCGGGGTGCCGGCGGGCAGGCCGCGCGCCCGGGGCCCGAGCGGCAGGCGGACGGTCCGCCGGGCCCCGGCCGCGCCGGAGACTCGCGACTGCACCACCAGGGCGCCGCGGCGGGCGGTCCCGGTCAGCAGCGAGACGGCGACCCGCGCCCCGCCGGTGGCCATCCGGGTGGTGCGCAGGCATCGCGCCCGCGTCAGCGACCGGGTGGCGATGCGCCCGGGCGCGGTCAGCACCACCGGCCCCTCCCCAGCACAACCGGCGCGACCACGGTGCGGCGGAGATCGGGCGGTGCGCCGATGCGCGCGTCATGGTGCGGATCTTCAGCGGGACCCGCAGCCTGCGCCTGTTCGGGCGACGGGGGTGGTCGTCGCCGCCCCGGCAGGCGCAACTGTAGCGGTCGCGGGGCGGCCGGTCAGGCCCGAGGAGCGGGGGGCGCTCCGGCACGCGCGCGACCGCTACAGTTGCGCCTGCGCGGAGAGGTGGCCGAGTGGCTGAAGGCAGCCGCCTGCTAAGCGGTTAACGGGGGTCAACCCCGTTCGCGGGTTCGAATCCCGCCCTCTCCGTCCCCCCCTCGGCCGCACCGATCCGGCGGCGCATGCGCACGGTGGTGCCCTCCGGGCCGCGGCGGACGTCCACGTCCCCCATCAGGGCGCGCATCAGGCCGAAGCCGCGCCCCCGGTCCGCGCCCTCCCGCGGCGTGCGCCACCGCCCGGCGTCGCTGACCACGAGGTGCAGGTCGTGCCCGCGGAGCCGGGCCTCGACGCGGACCTCGCCGCGCCCGTCCATCCCGTAGGCGTGCTCCACCGCGTTGGCGGCGGCCTCGCCCGCCGCCAGCAGCACCGCGTCGCGGTCGTCCGGGGCGAGCCCGGCGTCGGCCATCCACTCCCGCAGTCGGGACCGCATCCCGGCGAGGGCCCGGGGTGCGGCGGGGAAGGCGTGCACCAGCGCGGCGGCCCCCCGCCGCAGGGCCAGCACGCACACGTCGTCCTCCTGGCGCTCGTCGCCCAGCAGCGCGGCGCCGAGATGGTCGACCAGGGCCGAGGCGCTCCGCGGAGCCCCGGCCGCCGCGTCGGCGAGCCGCGCGAGCCCGAGATCGATGCTGCCCGTGCGCCGCTCCACCAGCCCGTCGGTGTAGAGCACCAGCGTCTCGCCGTCCCCGAGGCGGCCGGTCGCCTCGGCCCGCGCCCCGGGGCCCGCCGCGCCGAGCGGCGCCGAGCGGCCGTCCCACAGCAGCCGTGGCGGGCCCTCCCCGCCGACCAGCAGCGGCGGCGGATGGCCCGCGCAGGCGTAGCGGAACCCGCCGTCGCGGGGATCGAGGGCGACGTAGGCGAGGGTCGTCATGTCGGCGCCCGCCAGGGTGTCGACCACCGCGTCGAGCTGCGTGAGCAGCGCGGCGGGGCCGTTCGCCGCGGCCGCCAGGGCCCGGACGGCGCCG
>DATMJR010000291.1:0-3215 GCA_035553775.1 Miltoncostaeaceae bacterium
CCCCGGGGAACGCCTCCCGGGAACGCATCCGAGTCGTGAGGAGGGGACATGAGCCAGGACGAGCCCATCCGGGACGACGACCTCAGCCGGCGCCTCGATCGCCTGCGCGCCGACGGCTGGCGTGCGGAGGGCCCGGACCTCGAGGTGGAGGAGCTCGACACGGGCGACGTGCAGGGCGAGCTGGTCCGCTGGCGGATGACGCTGACCCGCCCGGGCGAGCAGCCCCTGAAGGGCCGGGGGGCCTCGCCGGACGCCGCCGCGGAGGCCGCCCTCGCGCGCGCCGAGGCGATCGCCGCCCCCTGACGCTCACCGCCGTGCGCGCCCGCCGGGGTATCCGCGGCGGGCGCCCCGGTAGGCGGGCAGCCGCGGCCACGCCCACAGGGCGTAGGACGCCAGGTCGGCGTGGGCGTTGAGGACCGGATCGAAGCGGGGGCGGCCGGCGCCCGCATCGCCCGGGAGGCCGAGGTCGATGCGCCCGACGTCGCGCCACGCACCGAGCGGCGTGGCCGCACGCAGGGTGAAGGTGATGCCCTGCGTCGCGAGCACCTCCCGCAGGCGGCGCGGGTGGAAGGGCCTGCGCACCGCGGCCCCGTCGTCCGGCTGTGCCGCGAGCAGCAGCGGGCCGGCCGGGGTGCGGTAGGGCACGATCGAGGTGTGCACGCCGCGCAGGCTCCGGTGCGGCCGCAGCGCGTGCCGCAGCACCGGGGCCGCGCCCGTCGACGACATCAGCAGATCCACCGGCCGCTCCCCGCCGGTCAGCCGCAGGGCGAGGCCGTGCACGTCGGGCAGGCCGGGCGGCATGCCGGCCGCACGCGACAGGCGGGCCTGCACCGGGTGCGTGGCGGCCGTGTCCAGCAGCGGCACGCCCAGCGGCGGCCCGGTGCCGGTGATCGTGAGCACCCCCTCCGCCATCACCCCCACGGGGTGGAACGGCCGCCGGCGGCGGAGGGCGCCCGCCCGCCGGAAGGCCTCCTCGATCAGCCGGGCGAGGGGGTGCGGACGGGCGGACGTGCGGGCCACCCACGGTCCCTACCCGCCGGCCCGGGACGGGCACCACCGGGTGCCGGTCCGGGTTTCCCGGACGCGAGGGGAGGAAGGGGTCCGGCATGTCCATACAGCCCCGCAGACGCCCCAAGCACCCCCCGTTCACCGCCGTCACGCTCGCCGCGCTGTTCGTCGCGCTCGTCTTCGCGATCATCGGCCTGACGGCCGCCGACGGCCGCATCACCCACGGCATCTGGCTGGTCGCCATCTGCGTGACCGCCGTCGCCGCGGTGCCCACCGTGATCACCGGCATCCTCGACCTGCGCGCGATGCGCGAGGGGACGCGGGCGGCGCGCACCGTCGTCGTCCACGCCGGGATCATGATCGCGGCCGTGTCGCTGGTCCTGATCGCCGCCATCCGCGGCCTGGCGACGGGCGAGGGCCGCATCGACGGCTTCGACGGCGGCGCGACCATCATCGCCGGCCTGATCGCGTTCGGCGGCGCCGCCCTCGGCGCCCTCGCGATGCACGTACGCGGTGCCGGCGTGCGTGAGGAGACCCTCCGCGACGAGGCCCGGGGAGGACGGCTGGCCACGACGGGAGGCGACGGATGACGCACGGCACGCACACCTACAGCCGGGAGTCCCTCTGGATCGGCACGGCGCCGGCGCCGGACCTGGGCCCGCGCGCGACCGGCGACGCGACGGCCAGCCCCACGGTGGACGTGGCGATCATCGGCGGCGGGATCGCCGGGCTGACGGCCGCCATCCTGCTCAAGGAGGCGGGTGCCACGGTCGCGCTCATCGAGGCCGATCGGGTGGCGGCCGGCGTGTCCGGCTTCACGACCGCGAAGGTCACGGCGGGCCACACGCTGCAGTACGGGCCGCTGCTCGAGATGGTCGGCCGCGAGAAGGCGGAGATGTACGCGCGCTCGCAGGTGGACGCGCTGCAGACGGTGGACCGCCTGGCGGCGCGCTACGCCCCGGACGCGCTGCTGTCGCACCTCGACCACTACGTGTACACGGTCAGCGCCGACGAGCGGCAGACGATCCGCGACGAGGCCGCGACCGCGGCCGACCTGGGCCTGCCCACCGAGTACGTGGACGAGGCCCCGGTGGGCTTCGCCAACGCCGGCGCGGTGCGGTACCGCGACCAGATCCAGTTCCACCCGCGCCGCTACCTGCTTCCGATCGCCCGGGCGATCCCGGGCGACGGCTGCCACCTGTACGAGGGCGTCCGTGTGATGGACATCGAGGAGGGCGTGCCCTGCACCGTGCGCGCCGAGAACCTGGTGGTGCGGGCGTCCGAGGTGGTGGTCGCCACGCACCTGCCCTTCGTGGACCGCGGCAACCTGTCGGCGCGGATGAGCTACAAGCGCTCGTACGTGGTGGCCGCGACGCTCCCCCCGGAGGCGGCCCCCCGTGACACCTACATCAGCACCGAGTCGCCCCACCACTCCATCCGCAGCGCCGACGTCGACGGCGTCACGTACGTCGTCATCAGCGGCGAGAGCCACCCCGTGGGCCGTGCCGACGACATGCCGGAGCGGTTCGACCGCCTCGAGGCCTGGACGCGCGAGCGCTACCCGGTGCAGGACGTGCCGTACCGGTGGTCGCTGCACGACAACTACCCCGCCGACAAGGTCCCCTTCGTCGGCCGGCTCGAGAGCGGCGAGGGCCACGTGCTGGTCGCGACCGGCTTCGCGGGCTGGGGGATGTCCAACGGCACGATGGCCGGGCGCCTGCTCGCCGCCCAGCTGCGGGGCGAGTCGCTGCCGTGGGCCGAGGTGTACGACCCCAACCGGCGTCCGCCGCGGAAGTCGCTCGGCAGCCTGGTGAAGACCAACGCGGCCGTTGCGCGCGACTTCGTCAAGGACCGCCTGGTCGCGCACCCCACGTCGCCCGACGGCCTCTCGCCCGGCGAGGCCGCCATCCTCGACGCGCGCGGTGGGCAGGTGGCCGCCTACCGGGACCCGGACGGCGCGCTGCACGTCGTCTCGGCCACGTGCACGCATCTGGGCTGCACCGTGCACTGGAACCCGGCCGAGACGTCGTGGGACTGCCCCTGCCACGGCTCGCGCTTCGACCCGGACGGGAACGTGCTGAACGCGCCCGCGACCTCCCCGCTCGCGCGGCGGGAGTGGGCGGTCGCCGAGGAGGACGCCGCGGCGTAGGACGGGCGGCGGCGCGCCCGGGCGGGCGCGCCGCCGCGCGACCTGGAGTCATCGGTCG
>DATMJR010000292.1:0-7089 GCA_035553775.1 Miltoncostaeaceae bacterium
GGCCTGACGCCCGCAGCGCGGCCCGGAGGCCGCGCGCCGCACCCCTGGTAGCGTGCCGCGCTGTGAGGCCCCGCGACGCCCAGCCGCCCTTCGACGTCGGCATCGCGGGCGCCGGTCAGCTGGCCCGCATGACCTGCCTGGCGGCCTGGCCGCTGGGCATCCGCGTGGCGGTGCTGGGCGCGCCGGATGAGCCGGCCGCGCCCATGGCCGCCGGCGTGGTGGAGGGCGCATGGACGGATGCGGAGGCGGTGGCGGCGCTGGGCCGCAGCTGCCGCGTGGTCACCCTGGAGAACGAGTTCGTCGCCGCCGCGGCGCTCGCCGCCGTCGAGGCGGCGGGCACGCCCGTGCGTCCCCGCGCGGCGTCGGTCGGGGTGGTGCAGGACAAGGCCCTCCAGAAGGACCGGCTCCGCGACGCCGGGCTTCCCGTGCCCCGCTTCGTCGTCGCCGAGCGTCCCGGCGACGTGGAGGCGGCGGGCCGCGACCTCGGCTGGCCCCTGGTGCTGAAGTCGCGGACGCTCGGCTACGACGGGTACGGCAACGCCACCTGCGGCAGCCCCGAGGAGGCGCGGACGGCGATGGCGCGCCTGGACCGGGGCGAGGGCGTGCTGGTCGAGGAGTGGGTGATGTTCACGGGCGAGCTCGCGGCCATGGTCGCGCGCAGCACGCGCGGGGAGGAGGCCGTCTACCCGGTGGTCGAGACCGTGCAGCGCGACCACGTGTGCACCGAGGTCGTCGCGCCCGCGCGGATCCCCGGCGACGTCCGCGCCCGGGCGCGCGAGATCGCCTCCACCGCGGCCGGCGCCGCCGACGGCCTGGGCGTCACCGGGGTCGAGATGTTCCTGATGGGCTCGGGGGCGGTGCTCGTCAACGAGCTGGCCCCGCGGCCGCACAACTCGGGCCACTACACCATCGAGGGCTGCGAGACGTCGCAGTTCGAGAACCACCTGCGGGGCATCCTCGGCCTCCCCCTGGGCTCGGTGCAGCTGCGGGCGCCCGCCGCGGCGATGGTCAACATCCTCGGCACGCGCTCCGGCCCCGCCGACCCGGACGTCGCCGCCGCCCTGGAGGTGCCGGGCGCGCACCTGCACCTGTACGACAAGCGCGAGGTGCGGGTGCGGCGCAAGATGGGTCACGTCACCGCCCTCGGCGGACGCGCGGAGGACGCGCTGGAGGCGGCCCGGCGGGCCGTGCGGGCGGTGGGTTTGTGAGCGCCCCCCTGGTCGGAGTGGTGATGGGCAGCGACTCCGACCTGCCCGTGATGGGCGGGGCGGCCCAGGCGCTCGCCGAACTGGGCGTGGCCCACGAGGTGCGGGTGGTCTCCGCGCACCGCACGCCGGTGGAGATGATCGACTACGGCCGCGAGGCCGCGACGCGGGGCCTGCGGGTGATCGTGGCCGGCGCCGGTGGCGCGGCGCACCTGCCGGGCATGCTCGCCGCCGTCACCCACCTGCCGGTGATCGGGGTCCCCGTGCGCACCACCGCACTCCAGGGGCTCGACTCGCTGCTGTCGATCGTGCAGATGCCGCGTGGCGTGCCCGTCGCGACGGTCGCCATCGACGGCGGACGGAACGCGGGTCTCCTGGCGGCGCGGATACTGGCGCTGGGCGATCCGGCGCTCGCCGAGCGGGTGCAGGCGGAGTCGGCGCGCATCGCCGGACTGGCCCGTGAGGCGGACGCCCGGGTGCGCGAGGGCGGGGAACCGCCCGGCGGTTGACCCGAGGAACGGGCGCCGGCGCGTGGGGATCGTCACAATCCCCCGGCAATGCCCCTTCCGCCGCATGCCTCTCCCCTCCGGACGGCGCTCACCGTCGCCGTGGCGGCCGTCGCGCTCGTCGCCCTGCCGGCGTGCGGGGGTGGGGGCGAGGGCGAGGACGCCGCGGAGGTGACGGCGGCGCCGACCACGGCGACCGCGACGCCCGCTCCGGCGGTTCCCGTCGCCGAGCTGGCCGCGCGCGGCGTCGACGAGGGTGGGCTCGTGCCCGTGCTGATGTACCACGAGGTCGCGGCGCAGGTGGGCGCCGGCGACGAGTACTCCACCACGCCGGCCCGGCTGCGCGAGGACCTCGAGCGCCTCCACGCCGGCGGCTACCGGCCCGTGTCCCTGTCCGACCTGGTGGACGGCCGCATCGACGTCCCGCTCGGCACGACCCCCGTCGTGATCACCTTCGACGACGGGGCGCCGGGGCAGTTCCGGCTGCTCCCCGGCGGGGAGGTCGACCCGGAGTCCGCGGTCGGGATCCTGAACGCGTTCGCCGAGCGGAACCCGGACTGGGGCCGGCGCGCCGTCTTCTACGTCAACGACCGGCCGTTCGGGCAGCCGGGCCGCGAGGCCGAGAAGCTCCGGATGCTCGCCGAATGGGGCTACGAGGTGGGCAACCACACGCTCACCCACCGCGACCTGTCCACGCTGGCGCCCGGGCAGGTACGCCGCGAGCTCGCCGGTCTGACGGCGCGGGTGCAGGAGCACGCGCCCGACGTCCGCCTGCGCCACCTCGCGCTTCCGTTCGGCGCGATGCCGCGGTCGGCCGGGCTGGCGCGCTCCGGTGAGGCCGGGGGCACGGCATACCGCCACGACTCGGTGGCGCTGGTGGGGGCCGAACCCGCCCCCTCCCCCTTCGCGCGCCGCTTCGACCCGCTCCAGCTGCCACGTATCCGGGCGGCGGCGGACGACGGGGACGCCGCCGAGTGGGGTGACTGGCGACGGCGCCTGGACGACGAGGGCCTGCGGTTCGTGAGCGACGGCGACCCGGACGTCGTCACCGTCTCCCGCGACCTCGTGCCCCGCATCCGCGTGCGGCCCGGGCAGACCCTGCGCGTGGTTCCGCCGGGGGCCTCGTGAGCACGGGGCGTGGCGAGCCGACCGACCCGCTCGCCCGCGAGCGCGCGCGCCGTCGCGCCGAGCGTGAGGCGGCGCGGGCGCGTCGCGCGGGGGATGCCCCGGCCGCCACGCCCGAGGTGGCACGGGCGCGTCGCGCGGGGGCTGCCCCGGCCGCAGGGCCCGAGGTGGCGCGGGCGGCTCCGCCTGACCCGGAGGCGCCGGCGCCGCCCGCCCGGCGGACTCCCGAGGCGCCCGCACGACGCCGCCCGGCGGTCCCCCGGCGCGCCCTGGTCGTCGCCCTCGCGGCGCTCGCGGTGGGCGCCGCCACCGGCTACGGCCTCCGCGGCACCGGCCCGGGCGTCGAGGTCGTGCCGCCCGCCGCCGACGCACTCACCCCGGCGGCGGCGCGCACGGCGTCCGTGCGGATCCGCGTGCCCGGCGAGGCGCGGGGGCGCGTGCGCGTGTCGCTCGACGGCCGTGACATGGCCGCGGCGCTGCAGCCCGACGGCGAGGACCTGGTGCTGCCGCTGGGCGGCCTCGCCGAGGGCGCACACGAACTGCGCGCCGAGGTCCCACGGGGGCGCGGACGGGGGGTCGCCGCGGACACCTGGCGGTTCCGCGTGGACGGGACGCCTCCGCGGGTGCGGCTGCAGAGCCCCTCGGGACCGGTGCCGCGGGGCGAGGCGGTCGAGGTGGTGGCCGACGCGGGCGACGCCGTCGCCGTCCGCATCGGCCGGCGCGAGGTCGAGGTGAAGGACGGCACGGTGCGCCTGCGGCTCGACGGACCGCCGGCCGCGCCGCTCGTCGTGGAGGCGCGGGACGCGGCCGGCAACTCGGCGCGCTCGCGCATCACGGTGGCGGTGGCCCCGCGGCGCCCGCCGCGACCCGTGCGTTCGGTGCACGTGTCGGCGCTGGCCTGGGCCACCCCGTCGCTGCGGCAGCCGATCATCGCGATGATCGACCGCGGCCTGGTCACCTCCGTGGAGCTCGACCTGAAGGACGAGTCCGGCGTCGTCGGCTACGACGCCCGGGTACCGCTGGCGCGCCGCATCGGTGCCGTGCAGCCCGCGTACCGCCTGGACCGTGAGGTGAAGTTCCTCAAGTCCAAGAACGTCTGGGTCATCGGCCGGATCGTCGCGTTCCGCGATCCCATCTACGCCCGGGCGATGTGGCGCGACCCGAAGACCCGCGACCGCGTCGTGCAGACCCCCGGCGGCCAGGCCTATGCCGCCTACGGCGGGTTCACCAACTTCGCCCACCCGGCGGTGCGCGACTACAACGCCGACATCGCCGAGGACGCCGCACGGCGGGGGGTCGACGACATCCTCTACGACTACGTGCGCCGCCCGGACGGCCCGCGCTCGTCCATGCGCTTCCCCGGCCTGCGCGGGACTCCCGAGGCGGCGATCACGGGCTTCCTCGCCGAGACCCGCCGGCGGCTGCCGGACCAGACGTTCCTCGGCGCGTCGGTCTTCGGCGTCGCGGCGACCCGGCCGGAGGAGGTGGCGCAGGACATCCCCGCCATGGCCCGGCAGGTCGACTACATCGCGCCCATGGTCTACCCCTCCCACTGGGCGCCCGGCGAGTACGGCGTCGCCGACCCGCACCGGAGTCCCCGCGAGATCACGCAGGCCTCGGTGGCCGACTTCGTGCGCGTGACCAAGGGCACGGGTGCCCGCGTCGTGCCCTGGCTGCAGGACTTCTCGCTGGGCGTCACCTACGGGCCGGCCGAGGTGCGGGCGCAGATCGAGGCGTCACGGGCCGCCGGAGCGGACGAGTGGATCCTGTGGGACCCGGCCGTGACGTACACCGCCGAGGCGCTCACGGGCGGTGGGGACCAGGGCTAGCCGGATCCCCGCCGGGCGGGCTCAGGAACCTCCGCCCCGGTGCGCCGACCGCGAGAGGTGGTCGTACGCGGCGGCCAGGCGGCGGTCGAAGGTCTCCAGCCGCACCGGACCCGGGTCGGCCGCCGCGGCCGCGAGCGTCGTCGCCACGACGAACGCGTCCGGCGTGCGCAGGGCCGTCGTGGCGCGAACGGCCGCAGCGCGACCGGCGAGGCGCCGGTCGACGGCGACGACCTCCATCCGGAGGGCGTCCGCCATCTCCTCCACGATCCGCTCCCGCCCGGCGCGGCGAGGGCCGACGAGTACCTCGGCGAAGGTGACGGCGCTCACCAGCAGCCGGCCCGGGCCGTCCGCTGCCGCGCGCAGCCGCTCGACCGCCGCGACGTGGTGGACGTCGTCGCGGTTGAGGACGCCGATCAGGACATCGGCGTCGAAGACGGTCACCGCCATTCGTCGCGAAGGGCGTCGAGATAGCGCGCCGGGAAGACGTCGCCTCCGAACGCCCCCGCGAAGCGCGCGACGAGGTCTGCGGTGAGCACGACCTCGAGGCGCCCCGGGGCGACGGACCGGATCCGCACATCATCCCCCGGCGCCAACCCGGACCGCCGCAGTTCCTCCGCGGGCAGCGTCACCTGGTTCTTCCGGGAGATCCGGCTCACGGTCCTTTACCTCTCGCCACTCCGGTAAAGGGTACCACTCGCGTACCGCGGCGGCGAGGTCGCCGCCCCCGCGATTCCCCGGCGCGCACGCGATGGGCCGCGACCCGCGGAGCCGCCGGTGCGCCGGCGCCGCGCCCGTCAGGTCGGCCGGACGTTCTGATTGCGGCGCAGCACGTTGCCCGGGTCCCACACGGCCTTGATGCGGGCCAGCCGGGCGTAGGTCGCGTCGCCGTACGCGGCGCGGACGCGGTCGCCGCCCTCCTCGCCGAGGTGGTTGACGTAGGCGCCGCCGGCGGTGTCGGGCATCACCGACGCGTGGACGCGATGCACCCACTCCCGGTGGGGCGTGGGGTCGTCCCCGGGGGCCCACGCGGCGTTGGCGAGCATCATCAGGGGGGCGTCCCGCCGGGCGAACGCGGTGGAAGCCGGATCGACGCGGCCGGCGGCGGCGCCCATCTGGTGGATCACGATCTGCGCCCCGGCCGACGGGGCGGCAGCGGCGGCCGCAGCGAGGTCCGCCGCGACGGCGGGCGAGACGTCCCGCATCCACTCCGACCGCGCGTGGTTGGCCCGCCCGGGCGGGGCGAACGCATCGGCCAGCGACTGCATGACCACGTAGGGCATCTCCCCCGCCCACACCGCGGAACCCGGCGCGGCCACCACCTGTGCCAGGTCGGGCGCCGGCTCCTCGGAGATCCACGCGGCGTTGACCAGCAGCGCCGGGCGGCCCACGAGTCCCGGAGGCACCACCGGCGCCGGCGGCGCGGTCGCCATCACCGCCCACAGCGTCAGCGCGTCGGGCGCCACGGCCGCGGCGCGCGCGAACCGCACCAGCGCCTCGGCCGCCGTCTCCATGTCGTGCACGGCGGTCGCGGTGGGGATCACGGGTCCGACCGGGTGCAGCCGGAACGTGAAGCGGGTGACGACGCCGAAGTTCCCGCCGCCGCCGCGCAGCGCCCACATCAGGTCGGGCTCGGAGGGGTCGTCGGCATCGACGATGCGCCCGTCGACCGTGACCATCCGGACGCCGAGCAGGTTGTCGCACGTGAGGCCGAAGCGGCGCTTCAGCAGACCGATGCCCCCGCCCAGCGTGAGTCCGGCGACGCCCGTGTGGGAGACCTCACCCCCCGTCACGGCCAGGCCGTGCGCCTGCGTGGCCGCGTCCAGCTCGCCCCAGAGGACGCCGGCGCCCACCTCCGCGCGCCGGGCAGCGGGATCGACCCGGATCCCCTTCATCGGCGAGAGGTCGATCATCAGGCCGCCGTCGACCGCCGAGTGACCGGGGATGCTGTGCCCGCCACCGCGGACGGCGACCTCGAGCCCGTGGCGTTGCGCGAAGCGGAGCGCCGCGGCCACGTCCTCGGGCGCCCGGGCGCGCACGATCACGGCCGGGCGCCGGTCGACGGCGGCGTTCCAGATGCGCCGGGCCTGGTCGTAGCCCGGCATCCCGGGGTGCAGGACCTCGCCCCGGAGGGCGGTGGGTGCCTCGGTCGCCATGACGGTCCTCCCGTTGGTCGCGCGGCCCGGCGGGCCCGGTCACGGCCACGGTCGCGTCCGCCGCGCCCTCGGCGCCATCCCTGGCGCCAGGGGTATCCGCGGCCGCGGGGGCGATGGGAGGATGGGCGCCATGAGCGAGACCGCCGCCCGTCTGACGGCCGCCCGCGTGGCGCGGGAGGTCGCGGCGGGACACCCGCCGGTGGCGCTGCTGCGCCGCGCCGTCGGCGCACTGGGCGACGGGCTGCGCGCCGACGCCTGGTGCGGGCTCACC
>DATMJR010000293.1:0-4619 GCA_035553775.1 Miltoncostaeaceae bacterium
GGTCAGGTGGTCGATGATCCCGGGCAGGAACCGCGCCAGTCCGGAGGCCGCCTGGTCCTCGGAGGCGCCGGTCTCGCGGGCCACCTCGCGCACCTGGTCGTCACCGAGGGCGCGGCGCACCTCGTCCGGGGACACCGGCTCGTTGCGGCCGGTGCTCACCCAGGAGTCGGCCTTGTCGCCCATGCCGGCCCCGTGGAAGCGGCCCACCAGGCCCTGCACCCCGCCGGCCTTCTCGATGAGCCCGGCGACCGTCCCCACGAGCTTGCCGCGGTCCCCGCCCCCGGCCATCCCCATCACGCTGTCGAGCAGTCCCACCGTGCCTCCTGGTGTCCTCGCCGGCCGGCGGGATGTACCCCGCGACGGCCCGTCGCAACGCCGTCTCCCCAACGGCGTACAAAACCAGGGATGACCGCAGTGCGTGCCCCGCGTCGCGCCGCCTCCCGGCGCGGCGCCTCCCCGCGTGCCGGCGCGCTCGCGCTCGCCGTCGCGGTGGTGCTCGCGGACTCCTCGATCGTGATCCTCGCGCTGCCGGAGATCCTCGCGGAGTACGACGTCACCGTCGCACGGGTGGCGTGGGTGCTGACCGCCTACAACCTGGTGCTGGCGCTGGCCGCGGTGCCCGCGGCGTACCTGGCGCGGCGCACCGGCCCGGGCCCGGTCCTGGCCGCGGGGCTGGTGCTGTTCGCCGTCGCGTCGGCCGGGTGCGCGCTGGCGCCCGGCCTGGACTGGCTCATCGCCGCGCGCTGCGCCCAGGCGCTCGGCGGCGCCGCGGTGGTCAGCGCCGCCCTGGAGGTGATGCCCGCGGTGCTGGGGTCCGAGGCCCGCGCCGGGCGCGTGTGGGCGGCCGCCGGGGCGCTGGGACTCGCCCTGGGGCCGGCGGTCGGGGGCGCCCTCACGCAGCTGATCTCGTGGCAGGCGATCTTCGTGGCGCAGACGCCCGTGATCGTGCTCGCCGGCGCCGTGGTGGGCACCGCCACCGCCCCGGTGCGCACCCCGGCGGGCCGGCCCCACCTCGCCGCCAACCTCGCCCTGCTGCTGGTGTCGGCGGCCCTCACCGCCGCGCTGTTCCTGCTTGTGCTGCTGCTGATCAACGGGTGGAACCTGGCGCCGATCGCCGCCGCGGCGACGGTGTCGGTGATGCCCGTGGCCGCGATCGCCGCGGGCGGCCTGCGGGTGCTGCGGGGCAGCCCGGCCGCCCGCGCGGCGGCGGGGACGCTGGCGCTGGCGGGGGGCCTCGCGGCGCTCGGCCTGATGCCGCGGGCGGGCGTCGCCTGGACGATCCCGCCGCAGGTGCTGGTCGGCGTCGGGCTGGGCCTGGCGGTCGGGGCGCTCACGGAGTCGGCGCTCACCGGACGGTCCCCGCAGGCGCTCCACGGCGGGTGGACGATGGCGTCCCGGCACGCCGGCGTGGTGCTCGGGATCCTGCTGCTGACGCCGGTCTTCGTGGCCGACCTGGCCCGGCAGGAGGACCGCGCCCAGAACGCGGTCACCGCGCTGCTGCTGGACGCGCCCATCGCCCCGGGCACCAAGATCGAGCTGGCGCGCGCGGGCGCCGAGGTGCTCGCGCGCAGCGAGGGCCGCGTGCCGGACCTCGCGCCCGCCTTCGCGGCCGTGACCCCCCAGGAGGACGACCGCGACGACTACCGGCTGCTGGAGCGCCGTCTCGACGAGCAGCTGGAGACGGCGGGGACCGCCTCGGTGGCGCGCTCCTTCCTGGCGGCCGCCCTGTTCGCGCTGGCGGCGCTGGTGCCGATCCTGATCGCCCGCGGCCGGGTGCGCCTGTGAGCGCCCGCCCGCCGCGCCGGTCGCGCCGGGGCCTGGCCCTGGTGGCCGCCGCGGGCCTGGCCGCCGCCGGGTTGGTCGGCACGTACTCGGCCCTGGGCGGCGGCCGCTACGACCTGCTGCCGATCGCCGACCCGTGCGAGCCGCGCCCCTGGCGCGACCCCGACGGCCGGCAGGAGATCGCCGAGCAGATCGTGCTGTCGGCGCTCGACGGCGCCGCCTGCGACCTCGGCGTGCCGCGGGAGCGGGTCGCCCTGGCGCTGGTCTCGGAGCGGGAGTTCGACGCGTTCACGCGCGAGCGGGGCATCGACGCGGGGCGCGTGGAGCAGGCGCTCCGCCAGGGGCTGCTCCGCGCGATCGCGGACGGCGAGAGCGCCGGTGCCCTGGGGCGCATCGAGGTCTTCCTGCTGCGCCAGGCGGCCGAGCGGCTGCCGCTGGGCCGCCTCATCGCGGCCTACCGGGACGGCGACCTGGACTGGGTGGGCGGGTTCATCTCCTGAGCCCGGCCGAGGCCCGCTGCAGCCACCGCTCGGCGTGGTCCCGGCGGCGCTGGAGCTGGTCGAGCGTCGCCTCGCCCACCGTGCGCACCCCCGCCAGCCGGTTGAGCTCCTGGTTCACCTGGGCGTGCGAGAGGCCGGTGGTGCGCGAGAGGAGCCGGACGGCCGAGGCGTTGGCGTCGCGCAGCAGCCGGCGGCGCTCCCGCGGGGACACGTCGGACGTGCCCGGCGCGGGCGGTGCGGCCAGGTGCGGGGCGCTCGCCAGCTCCAGCACCAGCTCGGGCGCGTCGTCGGCCGGCTCGTCGGCCACCAGCAGGCCGTTCTCCTCCGGCGTGTGCACCGACGGGGCGCCGACGGGCGTGGCCGACAGCGCCGCGAACAGCGACAGCTGCGGCTCGTCGCGGGGCGGGGCGGGCACCTCGTCGAGCGCCGCGGGGTCGGCCGGTGCGCCGTCCGGGTCCTCGGCCCGGCGCAGGGCGTGCCGGCGCTGCTCGGCGATCCCCAGGGCGTGCGTGCGCAGCCGCAGGTCGTCGGGGATGAACATGTAGGCGGGCTGCGGCCCGAGGCCCCGGATCCACCGCACGATGCGGCCGACGGCCTGGCGGAAGAACAGCTCGGTGGTCGTCGTCGTCGCGAAGACGCCCACGCGCAGGCGGGGGATGTCCACGCCCTCGGAGACCATCCGCACCGCCACGATCCACGGCGCGGTGCCGGCGGCGAAGGAGGCGATGCGCCGGGACGCCCCCGCGTCCTCCGACAGCGCCAGCACGGGCTGCACGCCCAGCCGGCGCCGCATCAGCTCGGCCACGCCGCGGGCGTGCTCCTGGTCGAGCGCGATCACCAGGCCGGCGGCGTCGGGGTGCGTGCGCCGCACCTCGCCGAGCTGGGCGTGCGCCCGCTCCAGCACGTGCGGCAGCCACTCCCCGCCGACCGACAGGGCGGTGCGCAGCCGCTGGGCGGCGAGCGTGGCGTCCAGGCGGTCGGCGAAGGAGGCCGACGCGAGCGTGCCGTCGGCGGCGATCCACTCCATCTCCCCGTCGATGCGCGGGAAGTGCACGGGGCGCACGACGCCGCCGTCGCGCAGCGCCTCGCCGTACCCGTAGTCGGCGTCGGGCACCGCCAGGCCCTCGTCGTCGTAGCGGACGAACGGGATGGCGTGGGTGTCCGAGCGGAAGGGCGTGCCGGACAGGCACAGCCGCACCGCGGCCGGCGCGAAGGCCTCCCGCACCGCGTCGCCCCACGCCCGGTCGTCGCCGGCGTGGTGCACCTCGTCGAGGACCACCACCGCCCCCGGGGCGAGGCGGGCCAGGGCGACGGCGCTCGTCGCGACCTGCTGGTACGTGGTCACCAGGCCGTGCACGTCGGCGGGCAGCCCGCCGTCGGCGGCGCTCCAGTCGGCCTCCAGGTGCAGGTCGAGACGGTCGGCCGCCTCCGCCCACTGGCGCTTGAGGTGCTGGGTCGGGGCGACCACGACCAGGCGCCGGCCCGCCGCCGCCGCGAGCTCCTGCCGGGCGGCCGCCAGCGCGAACGTGGTCTTGCCGGCCCCCGGGGTCGCGACCGCGAGGAAATCGGGCCCCGGGCGGGCGGTGTACCGGTCGAGGGCGTCCCGCTGCCACCGGCGCAGGCGGATGGTCCGAGCCATGGAGAGCGGGCAGGGTAGCGCGCCCCGGCGATGGCGCCGCGCGGGCGGGGGGTGCCCCCCTCGCGGCCGGTCCCCCCGTCCGGCCGGTGACGGGGGGCGGTCCGGCGACGTACCGTCGGCGACGATCCGGTCGAGCGGGAGGCGGGGATGCGACGAGGTGCGGTGGCGCTGGGTGCGGCGGGGGCCGCCCTGATCGGCGCGGCGGCGTGGGCCGGCAGCGGCGGGGACGCCGAGGCGCGACGCCCGGCCCCCGCGGTTGCGGCGGCCCCGGAGGCGCGCGCGGCCGGCGCCGCGCGGAAGGCCGACCGCCTGAGGAACTTCGCCACCTGCGACGCCCTCACCCGCCACGCCGCGGCACGCGCCGCGGCGTTGGTGACCCCCCACGGCGTCGGCGGCTACGACGTCGCCTGGCGGGGGCGGGCCGGGAGCCCTGAGATGACCGCGACGCCGGTCCCGGCGACCGCGGGCGCCCCGGCCGCGGACAGCGCGGCCGCACCGGTGGAGGGGGTCGACCACTCGGGCACCAACGTGCAGGAGGCGGGCGTCGACGAGCCCGACATCGTCAAGACCTACGGCCGTCACGTGTTCACGGTCGCGGGCGGGGTGCTGCGCGCCGTGCGGGTGGGGGACGACCCGCGCGAGGCCGGGCGCCTCGACCTGGGCGAGGACGCGGGGGAGGCGCTGCTGCTGCGCGAGGG
>DATMJR010000294.1:0-7953 GCA_035553775.1 Miltoncostaeaceae bacterium
TCATTGCGCCTCCACGACCTCCTGCGCCGCTCGTGGTGCGCGCGGGGCCGGCCTCCGCCCGCATCCCGCCCGCCCTTCGGGCGCGCCTCGCGGGGAACGTCCAGGGGGCGGCGGCCTGGCTCGCGGCCCGATCGCGGTTCGCCAGCGCGCAGGCGTCGGGGATCGTCAGCTGGGACGAGGGGGATGCCGCGGCCCTGGCGTCGGCGGCCGACGCCGAAGGGCCCGCCGTCGAACTGACGCCGACCGTGCTGCGGGTGCGGGTGACCGTCCCGGTCATCCGTCAGGTCTTTCGCAACAACTGCGAGACGGCGGCCTTGAGCATGGCCCTCCGCGGCAGGGTCGGCCAGGAGAGGCTGCAGCGCCTGCTGCCTCTCGAGGAGCCGCTCGACCCCGTCCAGGGGCCGGCGGGGCTCGTGTGGGGCGACCCTGAGCGCGGCTTCGTCGGTCGCGTCGAAGGCGGTGGCTACGGCGTGTTCGAGGGGCCTCTCGCCCGGCTGGCACAGCGCTTCGACCCGGGCGCGCACGCCCTGCGCGGTGGCGGCTTCGAGAAGGTGCTGGCCCGTGTGCGTGAGGGTCGCCCGGTCGTCGTGTGGACGACCCTCGGTCCCTCGGCCCCCCGACGCTGGACCACCAGAACGGGCGCCGTCGTCCTCGCGGACCAGGCGCACCACACGGTTGTCTTGACCGGCATCGACGCCGAGGGGGTGCGGATCGCCGATCCCTGGACCGGGACCACCACGACGGCGACGGTCGGCGCGATCGAGGAGGGGTGGAGGACGCTCGGCCGGCGGGCCGTCGTGCTCTCGCCGGTGCGCGCATCGCTGACGCGCACCTCCGCGGCGCCCCGTATCGAGTGATGACCGCATCGCGGTCGATGTCGTCGCGCGCCGCCGCGCCGCCGCGGCCCCGCGTCTGGGAGGTCGATCTCCTGCGGACCCTCGCGATCGCGGCGATGGTCGTCTACCACCTGCTCTACGACATCGACTTCCTCGCGCCCGGGGCCGGTCCCGACCCGCGGTCGGGAGTCCTCGGCGCCATGCCGCCGGTGATCGCGTCCACCTTCCTGTTCCTGGCCGGGGTCAGCGTCGTGTTGTCGTCGGCACCCACCCGCGACCGACGGTTCGGCCGGCGCGACCTCCGCCGGGTCGCCGTCCTCGTGCTCGCGGCGGGAGCCGTGTCGGCGGTGACCGCCGTGGTGGTCCCCGATCGTCCCGTGCGGTTCGGCATCCTCCACCTGCTGGCGGTGGCGGCCCTCTCCGCGCCCGTGCTGCGGCGCCAGCCGACCTGGGCGCTTGCGGCCATCGCGGCGGCCCTGGTCCTGGCCGGGGGTGCGGTGGACGATCTGCAGGGCGACTGGCTCCTGCTCCCCCTCGGGGCACCGCCTCCGGGCGTCGGCGCGGTCGACTACTGGCCGATCCTCCCCTGGCTCGCCGCGTTCGTCGTCGGCATCGTGCTGGGTCGCGTGCGGTATGGCCCGCGCGGGCGGCGCTGGGCCGACGACCCCGGGCGGCGCCGGCGCCTCCCCACGTGGCTCACGGCTCCCGGGCGCCACTCGCTGGCCGTCTACCTGGCCCACCAGGCCGTGCTGCTGCCGCTCACGGCCGCGACGCTCTCCATGGCCGACGTCCCCGTCACCGGTGTCTGATCGGCGGAGCCCGCGTCGTACGGGTTTCCGGACGCGGGCGCGGCCGGCGTGTGCGGGGTCCTGGGGGCGCGGCGGGCGCCGGCAGGCGCAGGACGAAGGCGGTCGACGTGGCGGTCGCGTCGAGATCGAGGTCGCCGCCCATCGCCCCCGCCAGTGCCCGCGCGATGGTGAGGCCCAAGCCGACGCCCTCACCCGTCCCGCGCCCCCCGGGGCCGCGGTAGAAGCGCTCGAACACGCGCTCGGCGCCCGCCTCGGCGAGCGATCCGCCGGCATCGACGACCCGCAGCTCGGCCCACGCCCCGTCCACGCGCGTGGCAAGGCGCACGTCGGAGAACTCAGGTGCGTACTTGGCCGCGTTGGTCAGCAGGTTGGTGACGATCTGCTCGGTCGCATCCTCGTCCCCGGTCGCCTCGGCGGGCGCGAGGTCGAGGATCACCCGCAGGCCGCGGTCGGCGAAGGACGCGGTGAGTGCCTCGGCCGTGCGTGCCGCGACGGTGTCGAGCCGCAGGGGCTCGCGGACGAGTTGCGGGGGGTCGGCCTCGGACTCGGCGAGTGCCTCGATCTGATCGACCAGCCGAGCCAGCCGCAGCGTGGTCGCGTGAAGCGCGGCGAGAGCGCCCGCGTCCGTGGCGACGATGCCGTCCTCCATCGCCTCCAGGCGGCTCTGCATAAGCATCAGCGGCGTGCGCAGTTCGTGCGCGAGGTCCTGCGCAAGCTGAAGCCGGGCGCGCCGCTGCCGGTCGAGATGGGCCGCCAGGGTCGCGAACGAGTCGCCGAGGCGCCTGACCTCGGGCGGCCCCGCCGCGGCGACCCGTGGTGGCGCGCCCGCACGGGCGAGCGCCGGCGCGGCATCGGCCAGCGCGCGCAGCGGCCGCGCGAGGCGCGCGGCGATCGCCACGCCCAGCAGGATCGCGAGCACACCGGCGACGAACGCGGCGACGACGTGCAGCCGGTCCAGCTCGCGTGCGAACCGGACGTCGACGTCCGTGCGTCCGCCGCTACTCAGCGAGAAGGCCTCGAGACGGCCCGCGACGCGTCCCTCCGGGTCGCGGAACTCCCCCCTGAACAACAGCGCCGAGGTCCGCCCCGGCGCGCTCTTGGTCGTGTCGAGGAGCACACGCCCGGCCGTGTCCGTGACCCGGTAGTCGTAGCCCGAGGCGGCGAGGTCGTGTGCCAGGAGGTCCAACCCCTCGGCGGTCCAGCGCCCGCCCGAGCGGCCATAGGCCTCCTCCGCCACCCGCACCGCCTGCTGGCCCGCCTCGGCGGCGCGCTCGCGCAGGTACTCGTCGAAGCTCGCGTGCAGGCCCCAGGTCGTGAGCGCCGCCGCGAGGGCCGCTGTCAGGATGGCCACGGCGACCAGGGCCGCACTCAGCTGCGTGCGGAGGCTGAGATCGGGGCGGCGGATCTTCACGGCGCTCCGGTCACCGTGCCCGGGCGCGACGGCCGGCGGGCGCCGCCCTCGGCGACCCGCTCAGGCGCGCGGCCAGGCGGCAACGATCGGATACGGCCGGATCGGGCCCCCGCCACCGGGATGGATCTCGAAGTGGACATGAGGGGGGGTGCCCTTCGCATCGCCCGTGTCGCCGTTGTAGCCGAGCACCGTGCCCGCGCGGACGGCGGCGCCCTCCCGCGCGGCCGGCGAGTAGCCGTCCAGGTGCGCGTAGAAGTAGGTCGTTCCGTCGGCTGCGCGCAACCAGAGCCGGTAGCCGCTGATCCCGCTGTACCCGACGCGGAAGAGCGTCCCATCGTAGACCGCGAGCACCGGCGTTCCGCGGGCCGCGAATAGGTCGATCCCTTCGTGGTAGCGGCTACCCCGCGGCGCCAACCAGTCGTCGGAGAAGGTGGTCGGCCCGGCAAGCGGGAACACCGGGCCTCCTGACGCTGACACGGCCGGAGCGGCTGAGGGCGCGACACCGGAACTCGCAGGGGCGGCGGGCGCCGCGGTGCGCGCCTGGGCCCGAGCGCGCGCCCGGCGCAGCTCGCGCTCCCGCGCGCGTTTCGCCGCGGCGAGGCGCGCGAGGCGCGCGCGCCGGGCGGCGATCGCCTGCTGCAGCTGCGCGCGCGCCCCGGACAGTCGCCGCCGGCGCTCCGTGACGAGGGCCGCCACGCGCCCGCGCTCGGCCTGCGCACGCGCCAGCTCCCGTTCGCTCTCGGCCTGCGCCTCGCGCAGCCGCACACTCAACTCGTCCAGGCGCGCGACCCGGGCGCGCACGTCGGCCACCAGGGCGGCGTCGCGCCGCGCGACCGTCTGCAGGAGGTCGACGGCGTCGAGGGCGTCGGTGACGGAGCCCTCGCTCAGCACGAGCGTCAGCGCGTCGGGCTCGCCGTTCACGTACACCTGCACCATCCGCTCGGCGAGATTCGCGCGGGCGGCGCGCAGGCGCACCCTCCCAGCGCGCAGGTCTGCCGCCGCGGCGGCCGCCCGAGCGCGCGCGTTATCGCGCCGGTCCATCGCGGCGTTGTGCGCGGCCGCCGCGCGACCGGCCTCCGCGTCGAGCCGCGCGAGTTCGCCCTCAAGGCGCGCGACCTCGCTGCGCGCAGCGGAGACACCGGGTGCGGCGGCGGTGACGGGGGCGATGGAGGCCAGGACGGCGACGGCAACGGCGATGACGAAGCGCACGGACCGCACACTGAAGGTGAAGTGTGGAGGAAAGGTGAAGGCGGGGATTGCGTGACCTGACCATTGCAGGAGCGGGTGACGTAACAGCGCCTCGGTGGGACATATCTCATGGGCGGCCGGGCAGAGGAGTGGTACATCGTTTCAGTGATGATCCGGACTGCGTTCGTGACGATGGTGCCGGCGGTGGCCGTCCATCACGCCGTCCGACACCGGCAGGCCATCACGTCGAGCCATGCCGTCGTGCGCCGTTGCGCAGGAGGGCGCAGGGGCGCGGATTGCGCTCGGCGGGGCCTGCCTGACGCCGGCGAGGCCGGGCGGCGTCTCGCCGTGGCGACACGACGCCCCCCTGGCGCCGACCGCACAGCCCGTGGCGCGGACACGGCTCGCGGCGGTGTGACCCGCGCGACCTCGCGTCGTGCTGCGGCTATGACCGGCGCCCGTTCCGGGATCGCGACATTGAAAGGGAGGGCGCTGTGAAGAACCGGGGCTGGATCATCGCCGTCGTGGCGGTACTGCTCGTCGCCGCGGTCACGGTGTTCGCCGTCGTGCGCGACGGCGGCGGAATGGATCACGGCGGGATGACGAGCGCGTCGGGCGACACGGGCGGCGGCCACGCGATGAGCGGCACGATGGACGAGCGCGCGTTCATCGAGATGATGATCCCCCACCACCAGTCGGCGATCGACATGGCGCGCACCGAGTTGCGCCGCGGCACGAACGCGCAGGCGAGAGCGATCGCGCAGGACATCGTGGACGCGCAGGACCGCGAGATCGCCCAGATGCGTGCCTGGTACCGCGACTGGTACGGCACCGACGTGCCCGCCGTCGACACGACGCAGATGGGGATGGACATGTCGCACCACATGGACGCGATCGCGGAGGGCGGCGAGCCGGACCGCGCCTTCCTCGCCGCCATGATCCCCCATCACGCGAGCGCGATCACGATGGCGGACGGTGTGCTCGCGGGGGATCCGCGGATGGAGATCGCCGGCCTCGCCCGCCAGATCATCGCCGACCAGAGTCGCGAGATCGGCGCCATGCAGGCACTCCGGCAGCGCATCGCGCCGCCGATCGGGTGACCTGGAGTCGACGGAGCGGGCCAACCGCCGCGGCGGCCTGGGCGGGCAAGGCTCCCTCCGGCACGTACGCGCCGCCGCGGAGCCGCCGCGGGCGCTGCGCGGCGGGTGCGCACCCGCCGGCGGGGCGTGATCGGTCGCCCGCCCACCACCCGCGCCGTCGTCGTGCCCAAGACGCGGCCGAGCGGCAGACGCCCTCCCGCGTCGCCCCACGCGCGGGTGCGTCTCGGCGACCGCGCCTGCCACCCGTCGCCTCCCGGCAAGGCGCGCACCTGCGCTCCGCCCTGCACCGCGCGGCACCGGCATCGAGGACCCGTGGGCACTGAGCCGGACAGCCGCCCCGATGCCGTCCTGCCGGTCTCCTCGGCGCCCGCGATCGAGCCCGTGCCCGCGGTCGTGCTCGGGCTTTCCGCGACAGGGCTGGCGGTCGCTCGCGCGCTCGGGCGCCGCGGCGTCCGGGTGACCGGGGTCGACACACTGCGAACGCCGAGCGCCACGAGCAGGTTCGTCCGGTTCCGCCGCAGTCCGACCCCCGGGACGGACGCCATGTTGAGGTTCTTGATCGCGCTTGCCGGCGAGGGGGGCGCACGCCCCGTGCTCCTTGCGACCGCGGACGAGTACGCCGAACTCATCGCCCTGAACCACGACCGCCTCGCAGGATCCTTCCGCCTCCTCACGGCACCGGCGGCCGTCGTGCGCGACGTAAGCGACAAGACGCGGTTCATGACGCTCGCGGCCGATCTCGGTCTGCCTGTTCCGCGCGCAGTGACGCTCGGCTCCGGCGGTGTGCCGTCGGAGGTGGGCACTCTGCGCTTCCCGGTGGTCGTCAAGCCCGACCACTTCCGTGCGTGGTCTTCCGAGCGCCTGCGCGCCCGCGGTCTGGCCCCTGCCAAAGCGATCCCGGTCGCCGACCCGGGCGAGCTGCGCGAGCTCGTCGTCCGTCTGGGTCCGTTGACGGAGCGGGCCGTCGTGCAGGAGATGGTCGTGGGACAGGACGACGCTCACGTCGACTACCACGCTCTGGCCGAGCCCGGGGGGCAGATCCGCGCCGAGTTCGTCGGGCGCAAGCTCCGCCTGTCGCCGCCCCACTTCGGTCTCGGGACGTACGTCGTGTCCGCGCACGACCCCGAGGTGGCGTCGCTCGGGCGGGAGGTGCTCGCGCGCCTCGGCTACGTCGGGGTCGCGAACCTCAACTTCAAGCGCGATCAGCGCGACGGATCGCTGTGGCTGCTGGAGGTCAATCCGCGCTTCAGCCTCTGGACGGCCCTGGACGTCGCCTGCGGGGTCGATCTGCCGTACTGGGCGTACTTGACAGCCTGCGGCATCGCGTGGGCCCCGCCGCCCGCCTACCCCGCGGGGCGACGATGGGTCCACGCACTCTGGGATCTGCGCTCCATGTCCGGCTATCGGCGCGAGGCCGGGCCCAGCTGGTGGTCATGGATGAGTTCGGTGCTGCGCGCGGACGTCGAGGCGCTCGGCGCCTGGGACGACCCGCTCCCGCTCCTGGCGTCCGTTGCCGGCGCGGCGCTGCGCGATGCCCGCGGGCGACTCCCCGGGCGAACACGTTGACGGGCGCCGCGGAGTTCCGAGTGCCGCAGACGACAGGGGCACCGCGCGGCGAGCGCCGCCCGGCGGGTCGCAGCTCGCCCGTCAGACCGTTCCCCTGAGGGATCGGGGAACCGGGCAAGGCTGCCTTCGGGCGCGCGCGCCCGGCGGCGCTCGGCCAGGGCCATGAGGAGCGAGGCGGGGGCGAACGCCATCGCGATCACCCCGGTGCGTCCGCTCCGGCTCCCGGCCGGGCGCGCCCGGTCGCCGACCCGGGCTCGGCGCCGAGGGCGACCAGTGGAGGCAGGCGGCGCAGCCGGGCGATCCCTAGGTCCTCGCGTGCCAGGAAGACGGCGCCGGGAATCACGGCGGACGCCGCCTGGAGTAGGTGCAGCGCAACCCCGAGGGCAACGGCGTCGACGGGCGCGACTCCGTGCGTCGCGACCAGGGGCAGGGCGACGGCGGCCTGAAACGAGCCGACGTTTCCCGGCAGGAGGGGGAACGCCTGGGCAACCGACGTCGTCACGAGCACGGCGAGGGCGGCGTCCGGACCCACGTCGATGTGCAGGGCGACGACAATGGCCCACACTGCGGCCCACTGGAGGACCCAGCTGAGCAGCGCCAGGGCGAGCAGGTCGCGCAGCTCCCGGGGGCGTCGGAGGCCGCCGAGCCCCGTGGCGAGAGCCAAGAGGAACCGGGTGGCGGCCTCACCGCCGCGCCGGCGGACCAGCGCCTGTGGCCATGACCCCACCCCGGTGGTCCGGAGCAGGACGGACAGCGCAAGGGCCGCCCCCGCGGCGGCGCCTGCGGCCGCCCCGATCAGGACCGCATACGACGGCAGTCCCAGGATCAGGGATGCCGGAACGACCAGCGCCGCCCACACCAGCGTCCCCACGACGACCTCGGCGACCGCCGACCCAGCGAGCACGGCAAGCGGCAGGGGTGTGCCGAGACGCGACAGCCGCCGCCGGGCGAGCACGACCCGGACCGGCTCCCCCGCGCGCGCCAAGAGGACCGTGTTCGCGAGGAAGCCAATGAAGACCGGTGGTCGTTGTAGCCGCCATCGG
>DATMJR010000295.1:0-2993 GCA_035553775.1 Miltoncostaeaceae bacterium
CTGCTGGCCCGGGCGGTGGCCGGCGAGGCGGGCGTGCCGTTCTTCTCGGTGTCCGGCTCCGAGTTCGTCGAGGTGTACGCCGGCCTGGGGTCGCGGCGCATCCGGCAGCTGTTCGCCGCCGCCCGCAAGGCCGCACCGGCCGTCGTCTACATCGACGAGATCGATGCGGTCGGCGGGCGGCGCACGGGCCACGCCTCCACGGGCGAGCGCGAGCAGACGCTGGATCAGCTGCTGACGGAGATGGACGGCTTCCGCACCGACCCGGCGCGTCCGGTGGTGGTGCTCGCCTCCACCAACCGCCTGGAGGAGCTGGACCCCGCCCTGGTGCGCGCGGGGCGCTTCGACCGCAAGATCGCCGTCGGGCTGCCCGACCGCCGCGCGCGGCGCGAGATCATCGACGTGCACCTGCGCACGCGGCCCCTGGCGCCCGACGCCGACCCGGGCCTGGTGGCCGCGATGACCGCGGGGATGGCGGGTGCCGACCTGGCGGCCCTGTGCAACGAGGCCGCGTTCGAGGCCGCCCGGGACGGCGACGACGCGATCGACCTACCCCACTTCCGGCGGGCGCTGCTGCGCCTGGCGGCGGGCCCCGAGCGGCGCAGTCGCGTGCTCTCCGACGAGGAGCGGCGCCTGGTGGCCTTCCACGAGATGGGGCACGCGCTGGTGGGGCACATGTCGCCGACCTGCGACCCGGTGGAGCGGGTGACGGTGATCCCGCAGGGGCAGGCCCTCGGCGTCACCATCTCGCTCCCGTCCGAGGACCGCTTCCTGGCCACGCGCACCGAGTGCGCCGAGCGCCTGGCGATGATGCTGGCGGGCCGCGCCGCCGAGGAGCTGGTGTTCGGGGAGTTCACGAGCGGGGCCGCCGACGACCTCGCCCGGGCGGCGACGCTCGCGCGGCGGATGGTCGGCGACCTGGCGATGGCGTCGCCGCGCACGGACGAGAGCCTGCTCACCGCCCTGCCGGGCGCCCCCGCGGGCCGCGCCGCCGAGGACGTGGAGCGCGCGGCGCAGGAGCTGGTGCGCGACGCCTTCCGCGCGGCGCACGCGATGCTGACGGCCCATCGCGGCCTGCTCGAGGAGGGGGCGCGCCGCCTGCTGGAGACCGAGGCGCTGGAGCGCGACGCGCTGGACCTCCTGTTCGGGCCGCGGCCGGAGGGCGCCCGCCTGACGCCCTCCGCGTAGCCGGCGCTCAGCCCTCCGGGAGGAAGGAGGGGTCGGCGGCGGCGGCCACGTCGACCTCCCCCCGCAGCAGCTCGTTGCGCCGCATCCAGTCGGCGTAGGTCCGCCACTCGTCCCGGCCGAGCCGCAGGTCGCGCGAGAGCAGCGGCGCGGTCAGGCGGACCTGCTCCGGCAGGACGGCCCGGCTGAGGTCGGGGTTGGCCGCCGCGACCAGGTCGGTCGCCTCGTCCGGGTTGTCGGCGGCCCACGCCTGTCCGCGGGCCAGACCCGACAGCACCGCGCGCACCAGCTCGGGCCGCTCCTCGGCCACCCGGTCGGAGGTCACCAGCACCAGCTCGTCGTAGCGCGGCACCCCGTGCTCCTCCAGGCGCAGCACGACCGTCCCGACGCCCTTGGACTCGATCTCGGGCACCTCGATGTTCCAGTACGCGCCGATGATCGCGTCGACGCGGCCGGCGACCAGCGCCGGTGCCAGCGTGTAGCCGACCGTCCGGGTGCGGACCCGGGCGGGGTCGCCGCCGTCGGCGCGCACGACCGCGTCCAGCAGGGGGCGGTCCGACGGCACGCCGGCGATCCCCACCGTCCGGCCCTCCAGGTCCCGCGGCCGGCGGATGCCCCGGTCCTCGCGCGCGATCACGGCGTTCAGCGGCTGTGCGAACACCGCGCCGACGGCCCGCACGGGGATGCCGCGCGCCCGGGCGAGCAGCACCTCGGGCTGGTACGAGAGGGCGAACGGCGAGCGCCCCGCGGCGACCTGGGTGAGCGCCGCGGCGGGGTCGCTGGGCACCGAGGTGGTCACGGTGACGCCCTGCTCGGCGAAGAAGCCGCGCTCCCGGGCGGCGATCAGGCCCGCGTGGTCGGCGTTCGGGAACCAGTCCAGCAGCACCTCGGCCCGCTGCGCCGGCGCCGTGGCCGTCCCGGTCGCACCGTCGTCGTCGCCGCCGCAGGCGGCGAGCGGGATCAGCAGGGCGAGCAGCACGGCGATCAGGGACAGGGGGCGGGATCGGATCACGCGCGGGACCTCCGGCGTCGGCGGGCGGGACGATGGCGATGGGGCAGGGCGAGGCGCTCGGCGAGGGTCACGAGGCCGAACAGGGCCACGCCGATCGCCGTGAGCCAGGCGATCGCGGCGACGGCGACGGCGGTCTCGAACTGGGCGGTGGAGATCTCGGTGAGGTAGCCGAGCCCCCGTTCGGCGCCCACGTACTCGGACACCACCGCCCCGGAGACGGCGAAGACGGCGGCCATGCGCAGCCCCGAGAACAGCGACGGCAGGGCCGACGGCACGGTCACGTGCCACCAGGTCCAGCGCCGGGAGGCGCCCAGCGTGCGCATCGTGCGCCCCAGCTGCGGGTCGGCGCCGCGCAGGCCGTCCACGGCCGTGACGATCACCGGGAAGATGCAGACCACGGTCGCGATCACGACCTGCGTGGCGCGGTAGTCGAGCCAGATCGTCATGACGGGGGCGATCGACAGGATCGGCACCGCCTGGCTCGCGACCACCCAGGGGTAGGTGAGCCCCTCGACCACCCGCGAGCCGGCGATGGCCGCCGCCAGCCCCACGCCGGCCAGCACGGCCAGCGCGAACCCCACGAGCGTGCCCGAGAGCGTCGCCTGGGCGTGGAACCACAGGCGCGCCCGCTCGTCCACCAGCACCGCGGCGACCTCGGCCGGCGGGGGCACGAGCCACGGCTCGGCGTCGAGCAGCCACACGAGCGCCTGCCACAGCGCGAGACCGCCGAGCGGCAGCAGCAGCACCGGCGCACGGCGCGCCAGCCGGCGCCACGGCGGCGGGGCCGGCGCCGCGGGCG
>DATMJR010000296.1:0-3466 GCA_035553775.1 Miltoncostaeaceae bacterium
CCCCGTGAGGGCGGCGACGCCCTGCCCCCCGCCCCTCGGCTCGCCCGCGAGCTCAACGCCCGGACGGAGCGGATCGTGGCACGCGTCGCCGCCGGGTACGCCCCGGAGGTGCCGACGCGCGTGCCCCGCGCGACCGAGGCCGCGCTGCGTCGCGCGGTGGTCCGGTTCCTGCGGGTGGCCACCGCGGCCCTGGAGAGCGGTCGCGTGACCGCCTCGGTGGGCCGGGCGGAGCTGGCCGGCTACCGGGCCGGCCTGCAGGGCGCGGCGGGGCTGGGCGTCGCGCTCGAGCTGACCCGGGTGATGGCGGCGCTGACGACCGAGGCCGAGGAGATCCTCGGCGAGACCGGCGGCGACGGGGACCACGCGCTGCCGGCCCTGCTCGCCGTGGGCGACGCGATGCAGGCCGCGCTGCTCACGGGGTACATCGCGGCCCGCGAGGAGGCGCGCGACGGCCGGGGGCCGGCGCCCGAGGACGTCGTCGACCCCTGGGGGGAGTAGGGGCGGAGCCCGAGGGGGGCGCCGCCCGACGGCGGCCGCGCCCGCCCGAAATAGAAGGAGCCCCGTCGCCGGGGCTCCTTCCGTAGCGGGCCTGTAAGCCGGATTCTGTCGAGGGCAGCCATCCATCTGGGACGCCCGTCGCCGGACGCCTCATGCGGCCCACCTGGAGCTGGGCGAGCAACCCGTGACGCTCCGGTTCGGCCTTGCACCGGGTGGGGTTTACCCAGCCGGTCTGTCACCAGACCGCTGGTGCGCTCTTACCGCACCTTTTCACCGTTGCCGCGGATCCGGGGACCCGGGCTGTGTCGTTTCTGTGGCACTTTCCCTGGGGTTTCCCCCGCTGGCCGTTAACCAGCACCCTGCTCTGTGGTGTCCGGACTTTCCTCGAGGCGGTCGCCCGCCCCGCGGCTGCCCGGCCCGCGCCCCCGATCCTAGCGACCGCTGCCGGCGCGTTCCGTGCCCGGCCGGCCTTGGCACCGGCGCGCGCGTGGGGTAGCGTGCCCAGGAACAGGTGTTCGATCGGGGAGCCCCGATGGCGAAGCTCAGCGGCCGCCAGGCCGAGATCCTCGAGTTCATCTCGCGGCACACCCGCGACCGGGGCTATCCGCCCACGGTGCGCGAGATCGGGCAGGCGGTGGGACTGGCCTCCCCATCCACCGTGCACGCGCACCTGGCCAAGCTGGCCGACCTCGGCCTCATCCGGCGGGATGCCACCAAGCCGCGGGCGATGCTGGTCAACGAGGCCCGCGACCGTGGTGAGCGCCCGAGCCGCGCCCTGCCGCTGGTCGGCGCCGTCGCCGCCGGCATGCCGCGCCTGGCCGAGGAGCACGTCGAGGATTGGGTCGACACCCCCTTCACCGCCGACTTCCTGCTGCGCATCAGCGGCGACTCCATGCGCGACGCCGGCATCCTGGACGGGGACCTGGTCGCGGTGGCGCGCACCCCCACCGCCGACGCCGGTGAGATCGTGATCGCGCTGGTGGAGGACGAGGCCACGTGCAAGCGACTGCGCTTCCGCGACGGCCGTGTGGTGCTGCAGCCCGAGAACCCCGACTACCCGGAGATCGTGCCCGACGAGGTGGCGCTGCTGGGCCGCGTGGTGGGGGTGCTGCGCACGCTCTGAACCCGGAGGCGCCACGGCCATCCGCTACACTCCGCCGGCGCGTGCCGGACGCTGGCGCCGGTACCGCGTCGTTCGCCCGTGCGGCTGTGGCGGAATTGGTAGACGCGCAAGGTTGAGGGCCTTGTGACCCTTGGGTCGTGGAGGTTCAAGTCCTCTCAGCCGCACTCAGGAGAAAGGCCCGCACGTGCGGGCCTTTCGCGTTCCTGGGACTGGCCTCGTCGCGGCCTGGAACGATGTGCGCGAGGGGCCGTGGTACCACGGTCGTACCGAATCAGCCCGGAGCGCCCCACAAGGCTGCCTCGGCCGTCGCCGCCGCGTTCGTCAGATACTCGCGCTCCAGGTGCCCGTAGTGCTTCGCGGTCACGGTGATGTCGTGATGCCCGAGCTGCCGCTGCGCATACACCAGGGGCAGGCCGGCGCGTAGCCACAGCGCGACCGCGCTGCCGCGAAGGTCGTGCAGCCGCACCGGGCGCTCGATACCCGCGTCCCGAAGCGCCCGGTGGTGCCAGCGGCTCGACACGTACGTGCGGTCCAGGTACCTCCCGTCGCGTCGGGGGAACATCAGCGGGCCGTCGTAGTGCTCGCGGAGACGTGCCCGGTGGTCATCGAGGACACGCGACAACCGGGGGCCGAGGTCCACGCGCCGCGGGCGGTCGTTCTTCGTGCTCCCGACCGCCTCCCCGCGCCCCTTAAGCGAGCGCCGGATGAGCAGCCCGTCGCCGTCCAGGTCTGCCCATTCCAGCGCGAGCACCTCGGAGATGCGCGCACCCGTCCCGACCAGCAGCTCCGCGATGGGCCGATAGGGGACCGGGGCCGCGTCGAGGTAGGCGACGACCTCCTGCGCGCTCAGGAACTCCTGCTCGACGTGCTCCTCCTTGATGCGCAGCCGGTCGCGCCCCCGCTCCGCGGGGTTCCGCATCAGCAGGCCGTCCTCGACCGCGTGAGCGAGCATGAGCCGCAGTGGCACCACGGTGTTGTTGCAGGTCTTCGGGGACAGCCCGCCCGCGTGGAGCTGCCCCAGGGCGTCGCGCAGGTGCTGCGGCGTGAGGTCGCGCAGCCGCCGCTGCCCGAGGATGGGCACCAGCCGAGCGACCGCTGCCCGGTAGTCGAGATAGGTCCCGCGCTCGATGCGGTGCCGGTGTTCCTCCAGCCAGCGCTCCGCGTACTCGGCGAACAGCTCCCGCGACGGCGCAAGCGCTCCGCGCTCCACGTCCGCGAGGGCACGCGCCAGGGCGCGCTCCGCCTCCCGCCGGGACGGCCCCACGGCGCGCTTGACCTGGCGGCCGGCGGCGTCCCGGTACTTGATGGAGAACGTGCGGGCGCCGTCCTTGGCGACCCGCTCGATGATGCTTCCGCGTGCCATCAGCCGATGGCGTCCAGCACGCGGTGGGCCCGGGCGGCCATGACCACCTCGTCGGCGTCCCCGGGCTGCGCCACCCGCTCGCCGCGCTCCAGGACGTAGGACGCCACCTCCTCCAGCGCGCGCGTCTCGTCGGCCGACAGGCACCCCGCGGGGGCGTCCGTCCGGGTCACCCAGCGCAGGGGGTCGCCGTGCGGCAGCTCGCCCCCGGCGTGGAGCTGGCCGAGGACGTGGAACGCAGCCAGCATCCGGTCGATGGACGACCCGAAGCCGGGGTTGCCATCCTGGACGTCGTTCAGGGCCTCGTAGACGACGAACGCGGCGAGCGCGCGGGCGTCCTCGAGCACCTGGCCCGACAGCTGGACGGCGGCCTCGTTGGTGTACGACATGTCGCCTCCTCGTGTGTCAGGGCACGCGGAGGGGGCGCGGACGATGCCACGGGGCGCGGATACGCTGGGAGACGCATCGGAGCTTCGACCTCCGGT
>DATMJR010000297.1:0-2486 GCA_035553775.1 Miltoncostaeaceae bacterium
GGCCACAGGGGCCCGCGGGTCCGCAGGGGCCCGCCGGTGACACCGGGGCGCGGGGCCCGCAGGGTCCCCAGGGACCGGTGGCGGTCGTGCAGGACGGCCAGGCGATCCCGGTCGAGGGGCCCCAGGGGCCCCCCGGTCCGCAGGGTCCGCAGGGCGAGCGGGGTCCGGCCGGCCCCCCCGGCCCGGCACTGAACCTGCGCGCGGAGTGGGTGCAGGGGGTGTCGGCGAGCGCGGGGCCCGGCGCGTACCTCTACGCGAGCGTGCGGTGCCACCGGGGCCGGGCGGCCTCCCCGACCTACACCAGCTGGTCCGACGGGATCGTCGTGCAGGGCGTCACCCCGGTGACGGTGAACGAGGCCGTCGTGGGCTGGACCGTGACGGCCCGCAACACAGATCCCCGGTACACCGGCTACATGGCGGTCGGCACGGTCTGCTTCCGGCTGGATCAGTAGGGCCCGGCCGGGCGCCGTCGTCGCTCAGGTCACATGGATGACGCGCAGGACGTCCGTGGTTCGTGAGCCGCCGTCCATGCCGGCCAGCACCACCACGATGTCGCGGGAACGCACGTGCCCCTCCGCGACGGCGGTGCGCAGGGCCTCGCGCACCATCTCCTCGTTCCCGGCGAAGCGGGAGAGCGGCATCGGGGTGGCGCCCCAGCTCACCGAGAGCTGGCGACGCACGCGTTCGTCGGGGGAGAACCCGAGGATCGGCACCTGGGGGCGGTGGCGGGCGATCGCCCGCACCGTGAATCCGCTGCGGGTGAGGCACAGGATGGCGTCCGCGCCGAGGCGCTGGGCGACCCGCCAGGCGGCGTCGGTCATGGTGTCGGTGACCCGCTGGTCGCGCCCCACGACCTCGTCCGGGTCGCGCACCACCAGGCGCCCCACCAGGCGGGTCCAGCTCTCGGTGTCGAACGCGGCGTCGGCGCGGGCGCAGAGGCGGGCCATCGTGGCGACGACGTTGACCGGGTCGGCTCCGACGGCCGTCTCGCCGGAGAGCATCACGGCGGAGGAGCCGTCGAAGACGGCGTTGGCCACGTCGGACGCCTCGGCACGCGTGGGCGTGGCCGCCTGCACCATCGACTCCAGCATCTGCGTGGCGGTGATCGCGGGCCGCCCGTGGGCGATGCACTCGCGGATGATGTGCTTCTGCAGGTGCGGCAGGTCCTCGATGGGGCACTCGATGCCGAGATCGCCGCGGGCGATCATGACGGCGCCGGCGGCCTCCAGGATCGACGGCAGGTTCTCCACCGCGCTGCGCGTCTCGATCTTGGCGACCACCAGCGGGCCGCGCGGATGGGGTTCGGTGCCGAGCCGGCGCAGGTCGTGCGCCGAACGCACGAACGAGAGCGCCACCATGTCGACGCCCGCCTCCACGAACGCGTCGAGGATGCGCAGGTCGTTCGGGGTGGGTGCGTTCACGCGCAGCCGCTCCGAGGGGATGTGCACGCCCGGCCGCCCGCTCAGGCGCCCGCCGTGCCCCACGGTCGCCACCAGGCGGTCGCCGGGGGCGTCCACGACCTCCAGGTCGATGCCCCCGTCGCCGAGGCTGATGCGGTCGCCGACCTCGATGCCGTCGAGCAGCGCCTCGTAGTCCACCTGGATCGTCTCGGCGGTGGAGCCCCCGGTTCCCGGGACCAGCGACACCCGGTCGCCGTCCTCGACCACCACGCCGTCCCGGCCGAAGGTGCCCGCGCGGATCTTGGGCCCGGGAAGGTCCACCAGCGTGCCCACCGGCCGCCCGCACTCCTGGGCGAGGCGCCGGACGCGGCGGTGGTTCTCGAGCCCCTCCTCCAGCGTCCCGTGCGACAGGTTCAGGCGCACGGCGTCCATGCCGGCCTCGATCATCGCCCGCAGCACGGCGTCCGACTCGCAGGCGGGGCCGAGCGTGGCGAGGATCTTGGTGCGGCGCTCGGCGGGGGGCATGCGCGGCAGCATAGGTGCCGGGGCCCGTCCGGGGGCCCGTCACACCGCATGGGCGCCGTCGGCAGGGCTCAGCCGGAGACGAGCCGCGTCACCATGGCGGGGGGCAGGACACGGGTCGCGTGATGGCGGCCGCCGGGCACCCGCAGCACCACCAGCAGCACCTCCGGCGCGTCGGCGAGCGCCTGCCGCACGGCGGGCCCCGCGCGGGCGAGGGCGGGGGCCAGCAGGGTCGGGTCGGCGAGGAGGGCGTCCGCGGCGGCCGCCGCCAGCCCCGCCGTCACGACGGCGCGCCCCGCCGCGTCGCGGCCCACGGCCAGGAAGGGGCGGTCGCCGGCGACGGCCTCCCCCACCGTCCGGCGGACCCGCCTCCGCCGCGCCCGGGCGGGCGCGGCGGAGGCGCCGAGCCCGTGGAGGTGGGCCATCTCGTCCGGGGAGAGGGGCCGGCTGAGCTCACCCGGGCCGCCGAGGGCGCGGTCGGCGCCCCAGAGCCGCGGCCAGCGCCGCAGGGTCGCGGCGTGGCGCGCCGGCCACCCGTCCCCGTCGCTCCGCCCGCGCGCGTCC
>DATMJR010000298.1:0-6719 GCA_035553775.1 Miltoncostaeaceae bacterium
CCCGTGGGGCGGGCGGGTTCACCCGGACCCGCCCCGCCGGGCGGACGGCTCAGCCGCCCTTCACGGCCTTCCTGACGGTGTCGACGATCCCCTGGTCACCGGCGCCCGGCGCCCCCGACATCTGCGCGGTCTGGGCGTGCCCCTGCGGGATGGGCGGCGCCAGCATCGGCTCGCCTCCGAGCGGGGCGGCGCGCTCCATGTGGAACTCGCCCTTGGTGTCGATCGAGGGACCCTGCGTCCAGCGGCCCTCCGGTGGCGGCGGGCCGCCGTCAACGGTCGTCGTCATGAAGCTGTAGCTGAACTCCTGGTTCTCCTGCTCCTGCGGGAAGCTGTCGGGGATCGGCAGCGCCGCCGCACCGCCGGTCTCCTCGATCACCGCGAGCCACTGGTTCTGGTGCATCGTGTCCCGCGCGATCAGGAAGGCGAGCATGTCCTTCATGCCCGGGTCGTCGGTCATCTCGTAGAGCCGGGTGGCCAGGAGTCGGCCCGTGGCCTCCGCCGCGACGTTGGCGTACATGTCGGCCGCGAGGTTGCCGCTCGCATAGACATGCGACATGTCGAAGGGCACGCCGTCCGCGTTGGCGGGCAGCGCCGCGAGGCCCGTCGACAGGAAGTGCCGGGCGCTCATGCCGCCGAGGATCGCCTCGACCATCGGGCTGTCGGCGGCCATTCCCTCCTGCACCGCCGGCGCGGCGCCCTCCAGGTTGAGCGCGACGGCCGTCGCCAGCATCTCGATGTGGGCCAGCTCCTCGGTGCCCGTGTTCAGGAGCATGTCGCGGTACTTCTTCGGGCCCCGCGCGCCCCAGGCCTGGAACAGGTACTGCATGGCGACGCGGATCTCGCCCTCGACCCCGCCGATGGCCTGCTGCAGGTGGCGCGCGAACAGCGGGTTCGGCTTCTCGACGCGCACCCGGTACTGCAGCTTGCCGTCCGTGTAGAACACGTGGGCCCCCTCGTCTCGTGTGTACCCCGTCCTGCCCGGCGCCCGCCCACGAAAACGCGACCCGGGGGACACGAACCCTCGGCGCGGCCACCCGCGCCGGTCCTCGCGGCGTCCGTCCACGTACACTCGGCGGACGTCAGCAGGGGACAGGGGTTGTGTGTGATGATCGGTACTTTGCAGGATGAGGTCGCGCGCATCCGCGACTACATGTCGTCGGAGCGCTTCGACGGGATCACGCGGGTGTACTCGGCCCGCCAGGTCGCGGAGCAGCGGGGGACGCTGCCCCAGGACTACGTCGTGGCCCGCACCGCCGCAGAGGAGTTCTTCGCGCGGCTGCGCGAGCTGTTCGCCCAGGGCAAGTCGATCACGACCTTCGGCCCGTACTCCCCCGGCCAGGCCGTGCAGATGAAGCGGGCCGGCATCGAGGGCATCTACCTCGGCGGCTGGGCCACCTCGGCGAAGGGCGCCAAGGACGAGGACCCGGGGCCGGACCTCGCCAGCTACCCGCTCAGCCGGGTTCCCGACGAGGCCGCGGGCCTCGTGAGGGCGCTGCTGACCGCCGACCGCAACCAGTTCTACCTGCGCTCGCGCATGACCCAGGCCGAGCGTGACGCGACCCCCGAGGTCGACTTCCGCCCCTGGATCATCGCCGACGCCGACACCGGTCACGGCGGCGACGCCCACGTGCGCAACCTGGTCCGCCGCTTCGTGGAGGCCGGTGTCCCCGGCTACCACATCGAGGACCAGAAGCCCGGCGCCAAGAAGTGCGGCCACCAGGGCGGCAAGGTGCTGGTCCCCTCCGACGAGCAGATCAAGCGGCTCAACGCGGCCCGCTTCCAGCTCGACATCATGGGAGTGCCGGGCATCATCGTCGCGCGCAGCGACGCCGAGGCCGCCACCCTGCTCGACAGCGCCAGCGACGAGCGCGACCAGCCCTTCATCCTCGGCGCCACCAAGACCGGCCTGCCGTCCTACCGCAACACGCTGCTCGCCGTCATGCGGCGCCTGCACGAGCAGGGCGTGGAGGACATCAACGGCCACCTGCTCTACGCCGCCCCCGAGGGCGCCTACGAGGAGGCCTTCGCGTGGCTCGGCGGCATCGGCGCGCTGGAGCGCATCGACGCCGTGGCGCGCGAGTTCGAGGCGGACGACGAGATGACCGCCGAGACCGCTCTCGAGCGCGCCCAGGACACCTTCCTGGAGCGCTGGGAGGCGGATGCGGGGATCATGACCCTGGGCGAGGCGATCGCCGAGCAGATGGCCTTCCGCGCCGACGAGGGCGCCGAGCTCGGCACCAGCCCCGAGGAGTGGAGCGCGTTCGCGTCCCGCGCCTCCTGGTACGAGCTGTACCGGCGCGCCCAGGAGATGGGCGTCGAGGTCGTCTGGGACCCGGAGATCGTCAAGTCCCCCGAGGGCTACTACCAGGTCAAGGGCGGCATCCCCTACGCGATCGCCAAGTCGCTCGCCGTGGCGCCGTTCTGCGACATCCTCTGGATGGAGACCAAGACGGCCGACCTGCACGACGCGCGCGAGTTCGCCGAGGCGATCCACGCCGTCCATCCGGACAAGATGCTCGCCTACAACCTGTCGCCGTCCTTCAACTGGGACACGACGGGCATGAGCGAGGACGAGATGCGCCGCTTCCCCGAGGAGCTCGGGAAGATGGGCTTCGTCTTCAACTTCATGACCTACGGCGGTCACCAGATCGACGGCCTCGCCGCGGAGGAGTTCACCACGGCCCTGCGCGAGGACGGCATGCTCGCCCTGGCGCGCCTGCAGCGGAAGTTCCGCCTGCTGGAGTCGCCCTACCGCACCCCGCAGACGCTGGTCGGCGGACCGCGCGGGGACGCCGCCCTCATGGCCGCCTCGGGCCAGACCGCGGCGACCAAGGCCATGGGCGCGGGCTCCACGCAGGTGCAGCACATGAAGGAGACCGAGGTCCCGCCGAAGCTGCTCGCCGGCTGGCTCAGCACCTGGGCCCAGCACCACGGCGTGCAGAAGCAGCTGCGGGTGTCCCTGCGCCCGCACCGCGCCGGCAGCGAGCTGCTGGAGCTGAGCGTGCTCGGCGCCGAGGACGAGAAGCTCGCCAACATCGTGTTCGCCACGCTGCAGGACCGGCGCGGCCGCATGATCCTGTCGGTGCGCGACCAGAACACGTTCGACACGTCCCTGCGCCGCAAGCGCCTGATGACGCTGCTGCACCTGTTCCTGATCCACCGCTACAAGGCGGCGGCGATCCACTATCTGACGCCGACCGAGGACAACCAGCGCCAGTGCGAGAGCCTGCAGCGGCTGGGGATCTTCACCGCCACGCACGACGAGGTGGGCGAGATCATCGTCGCGGACGTCAACCGCGACGCGGTCGGCGAGCTCGTCTCGTCGAACGGCGGCGGCGCCATCGAGCGCCTGATCTCCAAGGGCTGACCTCCCTCCGCCCGCGCGGCCGGCGCCGCGCGGGCGGACCCCTCGTGCGCACGTCCCGTCCCGCCGCCGCCGTCCTCCTGCTCGCCGCGCTCGCCGCGGGGTGCGGAGGCGGCGGCGACGGCGGCGGTGACCGGACGGCGGTCGTCCCGCCGGCCGCGACGACGCCGTTCACCGACCAGGAGACGCTCCGCCGCACCGCGGCCCGGAGCTTCGCCGCCTGGGAGCGGGTCGCCGAGGCGCGCCTGGTGCCCGCCCGCCGCCGTCTGGTCGCGGCGCGCGGGCGCGGCGACGACGCGGCCCGGGTGGCCGCCCTGGCCGGCTATGCGGAGGCGGCCCGGCGCGCCCGCGAGGACCTCGTGCGCATCCCGATGCCCATCGACGCCTATGACCCCGCCGCGCAGGTGGCCAACGCCCTGGAGGACGGCGCGGGTGCGGCGGACGACATCGCGCTCGCGCTCCGTGCGGGCCGGCGGCCACCCGCGGCGGCCGAGCGCGCGCTCGCCGGCGCCCCCGCGGCCCAGCGCGCGGGCGAGGCCCGCGTGCGGCGGCGGCTGGGGCTGCCCCCTGCCGGCTGAGCGACGGTCCCGGCACCCCCGCCCGGCGCCGAGGGGGATCGGCGCCGGCACCCCCCCCGGCGCCGAGGGGGATCGGCGCCGGCACCCTCGCCCGGCGCCGAGGGGCTCACCCCGCCGACAGCACCAGCACCACCTCGGTGCCCGCGGGCACGCGCGTCCGCGGCGCCGGGATCTGCGCCAGCACCTCGCCCTCCCGCGCGCTCGAGGCCCGCTCGCGGAGCCGGCCGATGCGCAGGCCCTCGGCGCCGAGCTGGGCCCGCGCCCCCGACAGGGGCCGGCCGCGGACGTCCGGCACGCTGACCCCCGGGGGGCCGTCGCTGACCCAGATCGCCATCAGGGAGCCGACCGGGGCCTCGTCGCCGGGATCGGGTGCCTGGCGGATCACCTCGCCCGCGGGCGCCTCGGGATGCGGTTCCTGCTGCACGGACGTGCGGAAGCCGGCCGCCTGCGCCTCGGACTCCGCCCGGTCCCGCCGGAGCCCCGTCACCCGGGGCACCTCCGCGAGGGCGAGGCCGCCCTCGGCTGCCCGGCTCCCGTCCCCGGGCGGGTCGCCGCCGCCGCACCGCGACAGCAGGCCGAGCAGCAGGACCACCACCAGGGCCGCCAGCCCGGCGTAGACGGCGATCTCCCGGTTCCCCCACCCCGTGCCCGACGAGCCGGCGGCGGCGCGCGGGACCTCCCGGGTGAGGGCGGCCCGCAGGTCGGCCAGTCCCGTGATGCGCCCTGCGAGCCCGTCCTCCACCGCGGCCCGCAGCCCGCGTGGCACCTCGCGGGCCTGGTTCGGGGGCATCTCGGGAGGCTCGCCCGGCTCGCGGGCGGTGAGCAGCACGAAGAGGGTGGCGCACACGGCGGCGACCGCGGGATCGGCGGCCTCCGGACCCGGGGGGGCGGGGCGCAGGCCGGTGACGACCACCCGGTCGTCCTGCACGACCGCCGACCGGTGGACCATCCGCGGACCGCCGTCCCGTGCGCACACCGCGCCTGCCAGGACGTCGACGAGCCCGAGGCCGATCCGCACCGCCTGCGCCGCATCGGCACCGCGCAGGGGCGCCTCGGCGCGGACCTTCTGGGCGATGCTGGTGCCGGGGACGCACTCGGTGACGAGCACCGGCACGCCGTCCCACTCGCACCGCTCGACCACGGCGGCCACCCCGGGCCCCGCACAGGCGGCGAGCGCCTCGCCCTCCGCCCGCAGCGCGGCGACCGCGGCGGGGTCGGGCGGGTCGCCGTCGGGCATCCACAGCTCCACCGCCTGATCGCGCCTCAGGTCGGTGGCGCGGTAGGCGCGGCGCCCGTCGTCCACCTCCACGAGCCGGTCGAGGCGGTAGCGGCCCGCGACGACGTCCCCGGCGGTCGCCCTCACCCCGCCAGCTTGGCACGGGCCCCGGATGCGCCGGGTCCGCAGCGGGCCCGGCACCACCGTCCGGGCGCGTGAGGAGCGGGCCCGGCACCACCGTCCGGGCGCGACGGAGCGGGCCCGGCACCACCGTCCGGGCGCGAAGGAGCGGGCCCGGCACCACCGTCCGGGCCCGCGCCACGCAGCGATCCCCGTGCCCTCGCGTAGCATCGCTCGGATGACGGGGAGGACCTGGCGATGAGCGTCGTCCTGGTGCCGGGTGAGCAGTTCGGCCGCTACGTGATCGAGGCCGAACTCGGTCGTGGCGGGCAGGCGGTGGTGTACCGCGCCCACCAGGACGGACCCGAGCGCGCGGTCGCCCTGAAGGTGTTCGACGAGATCGAGGACGCCGCCAAGCTCGCGCGCTTCCGCCGGGAGGCCGTCGCGGCGGCCCGGGTGGAGCACCCCCGCATCGTGACCGTCTACGAGTCCGGGGACGTGGGCGGCGTGCCGTTCCTGGCGATGCGCCTGGTGCCCGGTCCGTCCCTCGCCGAGGTGCTGTCGCGCTTCGGCGCGCTGCCTCCCCGCCGGGCGCTGGCGATCCTCTCGGACGTCGCCGAGGCCGTGGACGCGGCGCATGCGCACGGTCTCGTGCATCGCGACATCAAGCCCGCGAACGTGCTGCTCGACCTGGACGAGCGTGCCTTCCTGTCCGACTTCGGTGTGGCGCGGCTCGAGGACCTGCCGCGTCTCACCCGGCGGGGGGACTGGCTGGGGACGGTGGAGTACGTCTCGCCCGAGCAGGCGGAGGGGCGGCCGGCCACCCCGGCGTCCGACGTCTACGCGTTCGGCGTGCTCGCCTACGAGGTGCTGACGGGACGCCCGCCCTTCGTGCACCGTCAGCAGAGCGCCGTGCTCGTGGCGCACGTGCGCGACCGGGCGCCCTCGGTGCGGACCGTCAACCCGGCGCTGCCGGCGGGCGTGGACGCCGTGCTCGCTCGGGCCCTCGCCAAGGACCCGTCCGTGCGGCCGGGGTCGGCCCGGCGCCTGGTCGCCGAGCTGCGGGGCGTGCTCGACGCCGGCGGCCCGGGCCCGGGGGACACCGCGGTCCTGCCGGGCGCCGCCGCGCCCGACGCCTGGACGGCGGTACTGCGCCGCTTCTCCACCGGCGACGGCACGCCCGGCCCCACGCGGGTGCTGCCCGCGGGCGGGCGCCGGCGCCGGCGGCGCGGTCGTGTCGCGCTCGCCGGCCTGGTCGTGCTGCTCGCGGCGGGGGCCGCCGGCGCGGGCGGCTGGGTGGCGCACGACCGCAGCGCCGACGGGGACGGCGAGCGCATCCGGGAGACCGCCTACCGGCAGGGGTTCGGGAACGGGGTCGCCCGCGGCACCGCGCGCGGGCGCACCGCGGGGCTCGCCGAGGGGCGCCGCGCGGGGCGGGAGC
>DATMJR010000299.1:0-9758 GCA_035553775.1 Miltoncostaeaceae bacterium
AGTCGTGGACGATCGTCGGCTGGATCAGCGTGGGCTCGAGCGCCTGGGTGAGCAGCCCGTCCACCAGCTTGGCCCAGGTCTCGTCGTCGCCCGCCTCGTAGCCGGCGACCCGCATGGCGGTCCGCAGCGAGGCGGCGTCCGCGTGGGCGCGGATGTCGATGCCCGACGTCTCGCGCAGACCGTCGCGCAGGGCGATCCGCCGCCACGGCGGCGCGAGCTCGATCTGGTGGCCGCCCCAGGTCACCCGGGTCGCGCCCACCGCCGCGCGGGCCGCCTCGGCCACCATCTGCTCCAGCATCGCCATCACGTGCCGGTAGTCGACGTAGGCCTCGTAGGTCTCGATCATCGTGAACTCGGGGTTGTGCTTGAAGGACACCCCCTCGTTGCGGAAGTCCTTGCCGAGCTCGTACACCTTCTCGAGGCCGCCCACGATGCAGCGCTTCAGGTACAGCTCGGGCGCGATGCGCAGGTACAGGTCCCGGTCGAGCACGTTGTGGTGCGTCACGAACGGGCGCGCCGAGGCGCCCCCGTACATCGGCTGGAGCACCGGGGTCTCCACCTCGACGAAGCCGCGGTCGTCGAGGAAGCGCCGCACGGCGGCGACCGCCCGGGCGCGCACCACGAAGGAGCGGCGGACGTCCCCGTCGGCCATCAGGTCGAGGTAGCGCTGCCGGAACCGCACCTCGGGGTCGCGCAGGCCCCCGTGCTTGTCGGGGGGCGGCCGCAGGGACTTGGCCAGCAGCTCGACGCCGGTCACCGCCACGCTCAGCTCACCCCGACGGGTGCGTGCCACCGGCCCCTCGGCGCCGATCAGGTCACCCAGGTCGAGCGACAGCAGCAGCTCCATCCCCTCCGGCCCGAGCCGGTCGGCGGCCGCCCACAGCTGGATGCGCCCGTCCCGGTCCTCGAGATCCACGAAGGCGACCCTGCCCTGGCCGCGACGGGCGGTCACGCGGCCGGCGACCCGCACCGGGCCGGCGCCCTCATCACCGGCCGCGAGCGCCTCGTGCGCCGCACGGACCTCCGCGATCGGTGTGCGGTCCGCGAAGGCCCGGGGGAAGGGGTCCACCCCGCGCGCGCGCAGCGCGTCGGCCTTCGCCCGACGCTCGGCGACGAGGCGCTCGAGGCCGCCCCCCGGGGAGGCGTCCCCGGGGGGCGTGGGGTCGCTCATCGGACCGGTCGCCGCGGCCCTAGCCGTCCGCGTCGGCGGTGTTGATGTTGACGATCTGGTACTCGATCGCCCCGCGGGGCGCCGGGATCGTGACCTTCTCGCCCTTCTTGCGGCCCAGCAGCGCCTTGCCCACCGGGCTCTCGTTGGACAGGCGGCGGTTGCGGGGGTCCGCCTCCGCCGAGCCGACGATCGAGTATTCGACCGTGTCCTTGGTCTTGGTGTTCTTGAGCGTCACCCGGTGCCCGATGGAGACGCTCTGCGTGTCCAGGTGCTCGGTGTCGACGACCCGGGCGTTGCGCAGCTTCTGCTCGAGCTGCTGGATCCGCGACTCGATCTGCGCCTGCTCGTTCTTGGCGTCGTCGTACTCCGAGTTCTCGGAGATGTCCCCGAACTCGCGCGCGGTCTTGATGCGCTCCGCCACCTCACGGCGCTTGGTGGTGGAGAGGTACTCGATCTCCTCCCGCAGCTTGCGGAACCCCTCTTCGGTGAGGATGACTTCGCGGTCCATGGACGGTTCCCTCGGTTCGGGAGCGGGGGGTACTGGGGGCACTGCGAAAAACGGCGTGGAACGGTAGTCAAGCCGCGGGGGCGTTTCAAGCGGCGACGGACGCCTCCGGGCGCACCCGCCCGGAGGCGGCCCGTGGAGGCAGCCCCGCCAGGGCGCGCAGCGCGTCGAGGGCCGCGTCGAGGTCCTCGATGGTCAGCAGCCGCTGCACCTCGACGGGCGGCACGTCCTCGCCGGCGAGGTACCACGGGTAGAACTTGCGCATGTGGTGGCCGCCGCGGCCGTCGCCCATCAGCCGGCGCACGTCCTCGGCGAAGGCCTCGACCTCGGCGACGACGCCCGGCAGACCGGGCCGGCGGCGCCCGCCGCCGTCCGCCATCGCGCCGAGCACCCAGGGGTCGCCGAGCGTCGCGCGGCCGATCATCACCGCCGCGCAGCCCGTCTGGGCGAGCACCTCGGCGGCGCGTTCGGGGGTGGTGATGTCCCCCGAGGCGATGACGGGGATCGCGACCGCCGCGGCCACCTCGGCGGTGACGCGGTGGTCGGAGACGCCGGAGTACTCCTCGGCCGCCGCGCGCGGGTGCACCGCCAGGGCGGCGGCGCCGGCCGCCTCGAAGCGGCGGGCGGCCTCGACCGGGCGCGCCTCGCCCGGGGTGAGGCCCCGCCGCATCTTGACGGTCACCGGGATGGACACCGCCTCGGCCATCGCCGCCACGATGCGGGCGGCGTGGTCGAGGTCGGCCAGCAGCGCCGCACCCGCTCCGGTGCGGCAGATCTTGGGCACCGGGCAACCCATGTTGACGTCGACCATCGCGGCGCCCGCGGCCTCCACGGCCCGCGCCGCCTCGGCCATGACGGCCGGGTCGCCGCCGAACACCTGGATCGAGGTGACGCGCTCCTCCGGGTGGATCGCGAGCATCCGCTCGGTGCGCCGGTTGCGGTGGTGCAGGCCCATGGCCGCGACCATCTCCGACACCACCAGCCCGGCCCCGTGCCGGTGCGCCTGCCGCCGGAACGCCTGGTCGCCGATGCCCGCCAGCGGCGCCTGCACCACGCGGTTCGGCACCTCCACCCCGCCGATGCGGAAGGGCGTGGCCAGCGGCCATCCCGCACGCGGGGCCGGCGGCGTCGCCGCCTCCCCCCCACCGGGGCGCCGCGCCGCCATGACCGCTCGGAACCGCTTCTTCATCCCGCCTCCCGTGCCCGTGCCCCGCCGCGTGCGTTCATGCCGTGGATGATGCGCAATCCCTCCAGGGTCAGCATCGGGTCGTGGTGCTCGACCTCGCCCGACAGCGCGCACACCATCCCCGCCAACCCCCCGGTGGCGACCACCGCGGCCTCGCCGCCCAGCTCCTCGCGCACCCGCGCCACCAGCCCGTCGACCATCGCGACCGCGCCGAGGATCAGCCCCGACCGCATGCTCTCCACCGTGGACCGCCCGATCACGTGCTCCGGGGGCACCAGGTCGATCTTGACGAGGCGGTCGGCCCTGCTGGTGAGGGCCTCGAGCGAGGTCTCCACCCCCGGCGCGATGATCCCGCCGAGGTACTCCCCGTCGGCCGAGACGGCGTCGAAGGTGGTCGCGGTGCCGAAGTCCACCACGATGCAGGGGCCGCCGTAGCGGCGGTGGGCGGCGACGGCGTTGACGAGCCGGTCGGCGCCGAGCTCCCGGGGATTGTCGATGGCCAGCGGCATCCCCGTGCGGATGCCCGGCCCCACCACCAGCGCCGGCCGGTCGAGGTAGCGCGCCGCCAGCTCCTGGTAGCCCGCCGTGAGGGCGGGCACGACCGACGACACGATCATCGCGTCCAGCTCGTCCAGGCTGCCGCCGCGCAGCCGCAGGATCTGGTCGTGGGCGGCGGCGAGCTCGTCCGGCGTCGCGCCGCGCTCGGTGGAGATGCGCCACTCGTGCAGCAGCACGTCCCCCCCGTAGACGCCGGCCAGCGTCTGGGTGTTCCCGACGTCGACCGCCAGCAGCGCCTGCGGCACCTCGCCCTCAGCCGGCCGGCGGGTCGTCGCCGCCCCCGCGCAGGATCTCGACCGTGACGTCCTGGGTGGTGTGCACCTCGACGCGCGGGATGATGCGCGAGGGGCGGTTCCGGTCCCACACCCACACGTCCTCCATCACGATGTGGAAGAGGGGGTGGCTCGGCTGGGGCAGGACGTCACGCGTGAAGCGGTTGCACAGGTACGTGGCCTCCTGGGTGAGGACGCAGTACCGGAACAACGGGTAGACGTCGGCGTACTCGCGCTTGAGGCGCAGCTCCAGCTCCGCGTCGTACTCCTCGAGCTCCTCGGTGTGTGACATCCAGCTCCTGCCGGGACGGGAACCGGTGATCCTACCGGAGCCCCGGACCGGGCCGGCGCGCCGCGGGCTGCTCCTCCGCGGGGATGCGCGCGCACGCGGCGGCGAGCGCGGTGCCGTCGGGCAGCGCCAGTCCGGGGTCCAGCGCCAGCAGCGGCAGCATCGCGAAGCGCCGCTCGGTGAGGCGCGGGTGCGGCACCTCCAGGCGGTCGTCGCGGTGGGTGCCGCCCTCCCACAGCAGCAGGTCGCAGTCGATGGGGCGCGGGCCGAACCGCACCCCGCCCACGGTGCGGCCCAGGTCGCCCTCGATCCCCTTGGCCAGGTCGAGCAGGTCGCGGGGTGCCAGGGGCGTGCGCACCCGCACCGCGGCGTTCAGGAAGGCCGGCTGGTCCTCGCGCTCCCGCGGCGCGGTCTCCCACACCGGGCTCACCGCCTCCACGGCCACCCCCCGCGCGCGGAGCGCATCGACCGCCGCCTGCAGGGCGGCGAGGCGGTCGCCCAGGTTGGACCCGAGGCCCAGCCACCAGCGGTCGCCCGCGGCATCCGTCACCGCCGGTGCTCCGGCGCGGCGGGGGAGCCGGGACGCGCACGCACCAGCCGCACCGCGGTCTCGGCGAGCGCGTGCGGGATCGCGACGTGCGGCTTCCTCACCGTCACCGCGACCTCGGCCACGAGGGGCTCGGCGAGCACGCGCTCGGCGATGCGGCCCGCCAGGTGCTCCAGCAGGCGGGCGGGCGGCCCGGCGACGATCCCCGCAACGGCGTCCGTGAGCGCCGCGTAGTCGACGGTGCCCTCCAGGCGGTCGTCGTCGACCCCGGGACAGTCCGTGAGCCGCAGGTCGAGGTCGATCACGAACCGCTGGCCCAGCGTCGTCTCCTCGGGCAGCACGCCGTGGCGCCCGAACACCTCCAGCCCGCGCACGCGGACCTCCACCCGGTCACCCTCCATCGCCCCCCCTCGCTGCGGCGGCGGCGCCGTGCGGCCGCCCGGACGCCTCCTCGTGCGCCCCGCCCGTGCGCACGGCGCACCACACGGCCAGCGCGTCCACGGTCGCGGGGACGTCGTGGACCCGCACCACGTCGGCCCCCCCGGCGACGGCCGCCAGCGCCCCGCCGACGCTCCCCGCCGCGCGCTCCGCGACGGGACGCCCGGTCAGGGCGCCGATCATGCCCTTGCGCGAGACCCCGACCACCAGCGGGTGCCCCAGCCGGCGCAGGCGGGGCAGCGCCCGCAGCAGGTCGAGGTTGTGCGCCAGGGTCTTGCCGAACCCGATGCCGGGGTCCAGCAGGATCCGGGCCCGTGGCACGCCGCGCCGCACGGCCTCCTCCACGCGGCCGGCGAGGAACGCCTCCACCTCGGCGACGACGTCCCCGTAGCGCGGGTCGTCCTGCATGTCGCGGGGCTGCCCGCGCATGTGCATGAGGCACACGGCGGCGCCGCGCTCGGCCACCAGCTCCAGGATCGCCGGGTCCTCGCGGCCCGCGCTGACGTCGTTGACGAGCACCGCGCCGGCCCGCAGGGCCGCCGCCGCCACCGGCGCGCGGGTGGTGTCGACGGACAGCGCGACCCCCGGGGGGCGCGCGCGCAGGACGTCCAGCAGCGGCGCCAGCCGTCGCAGCTGCTCGGCCGGCGGCACCCGGTCGGCGCCGGGGCGCGTGCTCTCGGCGCCCACGTCGCAGATCGCGGCGCCGGCGGCCGCCTGGGCGTCGACGAGGGACCGGGCCGCCCCCGGATCGAGGGAGGCGTCGCCACCGGAGAACGAGTCGGGCGTGACGTTGACGATCCCCATCACGCACGGCGGGCGGAGCCAGCCGAGGGGGTCGTGACCGGGACCGGTCGTCATGCGGCGGGCCGCCCGCGCCCGGTGGGGCGCGGGCGCGCTACGACTCGGTGACGGGCTGCCCGGGGGCGGCGGGCGGGATGGGCAGGCGGCGGCCGGCGCCCTCGGCGGGGGTGCCGTCGGTGTCGGACAGGCGGCGGCGCGTCTCCTCGTCCTTGGCCCGGAACACGTCCTCCTCCGTGGCCCCGGCCAGCAGCGCGACGAACTCCTCGCGGTCGATCGTCTCGCGGCGCAGCAGGATCTGCGACAGCCCCTCCAGGTCGTCGCGGTGCTCGACCAGGATGTCGCGGGCGCGCTGGTGGGCGTCCTCGATGATCCGCCGGATCTCGGCGTCGATCTCGCGGGCGGTCTCGTCCGAGTAGTCGGGCTCCGAGTGGATGTCGCGGCCCAGGAAGGGGGCCCCGTGGCTGTGGCCCAGCACGCGCGGGCCGAGCTTCTCGCTCATGCCGAAGCGCATGCACATCTGCTTGGCGACCGCCGTGACCTTCTCCAGGTCGTTCGCCGCGCCCGTCGTGATCTCCGAGAACACGATCTCCTCGGCGGCGCGGCCGCCCAGGGTCATCGCCATGCGGTCCTCGAGCTCGGCCCGGGTGGCGTTGAACTTGTCCTCCGACGGCATCGAGATGGTGACCCCGAGCGCCTGACCGCGGCTGACGATGCTGATCTTGTGGACGGGGTCGGCGTTGGGCAGGAAGTGGCCCACCAGGGCGTGGCCCATCTCGTGGTAGGCGGTGACCACCCGCTCGCGCTCCGACAGCAGCCGGCTCTTCTTCTCGGGGCCGGCGATCACGCGCATGATCCCCTCCTCGAGCTCCGCCTGCTCGATCACGCGCTTGCCCTTGCGGGCCGCCAGCAGCGCCGCCTCGTTCACCAGGTTCGCCAGGTCGGCACCCGTGAACCCGGGCGTCTGACCGGCCAGCGCGCCGAGGTCGATGTCCTTGGCGATCGGCTTGCCCTTGGTGTGGACCTTGAGGATCTCCGCGCGGCCGTTCCGGTCGGGGCGGTCGACGACGATCTGCCGGTCGAAGCGACCGGGCCGCAGCAGGGCGGGGTCGAGGATGTCGGGGCGGTTGGTCGCGGCGATGAGGATGATGTTGTCCTTCGCCTCGAAGCCGTCCATCTCGACGAGCAGCTGGTTGAGCGTCTGCTCGCGCTCGTCGTGCCCGCCGCCCAGCCCCGCGCCGCGGTGGCGGCCGACGGCGTCGATCTCGTCCATGAAGATGATGCAGGGCGCGTGCGCCTTCCCCTGCTCGAAGAGGTCGCGCACCCGGGAGGCGCCGACGCCGACGAACATCTCCACGAAGTCGGACCCCGAGATCGAGAAGAACGGCACGCCGGCCTCGCCCGCGACGGCGCGCGCGAGCAGGGTCTTGCCGGTTCCAGGAGGGCCGAACAGGAGCACGCCCTTGGGGATGCGGGCGCCGAGCGCCTGGAACTTCTTGGGGTTCTCCAGGAACTCCTTGATCTCGTGGAGCTCCTCGACGGCCTCCTCCGACCCGGCCACGTCCTTGAACGTGATCTTGGGGGCGTCCACGGACATGCGCTTCGCGCGGGACTTGCCGAAGCTCATCACCTTGGAGCCGCCGCCCTGCATGCGGTTCATCAGGTAGATCCAGAACACGATGAACAGGACGAACGGGGCCAGCGTGAGCAGGAAGCCCCACCACGCGCTGGTCCGGCGGCCCTCGACGGTGAACGCGACCTTGTTGTCCTGCAGCAGCGCCGTCAGCTGGTCGCCGAACTCGTCCGGGTAGCCGGTCGAGTAGCTGTCGTCGGCGGTCGTGGTGACCTCGAGCGTCTGGTTCTGCAGGTTGATCTGGGCGGACCGCACCTGGTCGGTCTCGATGAGGCTGACGATCTGCGGGAAGTCGGGCTGCCGCTCGTCACCGGAACCCGACACGATCAGCCGCTGGGCGACGAACGCCAGCAGCAGCACGATCAGGATCGGAAAGGCCGCGCTCTTGAAGAACCGATTCACTGCGCCCCCGCTCGGGAGGTCCCGCCCCCGGCCGGCCGGAACGGCTCGGTACCCGAGACGCCGCGCCCGTGGCGATCCCCACGTCTACCGGACACCTGCCGCGCCAGGATAGCAGCGGTCCCCCCGCGGACCGGGCGTGCCCGCCCGCCCGCCGGCGGGTGCCTCAGTCCATGTCCAGCTCGGCGATGTGGGGCAGGCCCCGGTGGCGCTCGTCGTAGTCGAGCCCGTAGCCCACCACGAAGACGTCGGGCAGGTCGAAGCCGACGTAGCGGGCGGTGAGCGGCAGCGCGCGGTGGCGCGGCTTGGTGAGCAGCGTGCAGATCTCGAGGCTCGCCGGGCCGCGCGAGGCGAGGTTCCGCAGCAGGTACGACAGGGTCAGCCCCGAGTCGATGACGTCCTCCACCACCAGCACGTTGCGGCCGGCGATGGGGTGGTCGAGGTCCTTGAGGATGCGCACGACGCCCGACGAGTGGGTGGACGAGCCGTACGACGAGACGGCCATGAAGTCCATCTCGCAGGGCACGGTCAGGCGCCGGACGAGGTCGGCGATGAAGAAGATCGCCCCCTTGAGCACGCCGATCACCAGCAGCTCGCGGCCCTCGTAGTCCCGCGACACCTGGTGCGCGATCTCGTCGATGCGCCGCTGGAGGTCCTCCTCGGAGACCAGGACCTTCCCGGGACGCGGTTCCTTCACGGCGGTGTCTCCAGCTCGAGGATCACGGACGGTGCGCCCGGCGGCGCGAGCGCGTCCGCGGCGGCACGGTGCCCGGCCACCCACAGGACGCGGTCCCCCGCGGCGACGACGGGCACGTGCCCGCGCAGGCCGGAGGGTACCCCGCCACGTGCGAGCAGGCGCCCCAGGGCGACCCGCCCGCCGCCCGCGATCGCCAGCCGGTCGCCGGGGCGCGGCGGGCGCACCTGCAGCGGCGCGTCCACCCGCAGCGCGACCCGCTCCGGGGCGGGCGGCCCGGCGGGCCCCCGGCGGCTGCGCAGCCGGACGGCGCCGAACCGGACCTCGCCGGGCACCGGCAGCGCGACCGGTCCGGGGGGCGGGCCGCCCGCGCGTGCGACGGCGATGACGCCCCCCTGCCGCTCCACGGGCACCGCGCCGGCCAGCACCGTGCGCGGCGGGGCGCCGGGGGCCGCGAGCGCCCGCACGCGCTCCACGGCGGCCGCGGTGGCCGCGCCGGCGGGCACCCCGGCCGCGGCCAGCAGCCGCCGCACCACTCGGCGCGCCAGCGCCGGCGTCTCCCCGGCCAGCCGGGCGGCGTCGACGCCCGGGCCGCGCCGGCAGCGCTCCCATGCGGCGTCCGCGGCGGGCGCCAGCACCCCCTCCTCGTCGCGCAGCAGGTCCGCCAGCCCCGCCAGGTGCTCCTCGGCGCCCCCGTGCACCCGCGCCAGCGCCTCCAGCGCGTCGCGCGCCCGCACGCGTGCGAAGCGCCGGTCGGCGTTGCCCGGGTCGTCGGCGACCTCCAGCCCCCGCGCCCGGCACCAGTCGCGCGCCTCGCCGGCGGCCACGCACAGCAGGGGGCGCACCAGGTCGCCGGAGCGGGGCGCCATGCCGAGGGCGCCGGTGCGGCCCGTGCCCCGTGCCATGCGCATCAGCACCGTCTCGGCCTGGTCGGTGCGGGTGTGCCCGGCGGCGATCACGTCCCAGCCCTCGCGGGCCGCGAGGGCACGCACCGCGCGGTAGCGCGCCGCCCGCGCGCGCGCCTGCAGGCCGGCGCCCGGTTCGAGGTCCAGCGCGAGCGTCCAGGCCGGCAGCCCCAGCGCCGATGCGGCGGCGCGGACGGCGGCGCACTCGCCCGCGGCCTCGGCCCGCAGGCCGTGGTCCACGGTCACCACCCCCAGCGCCCCCGGGTGCACGGCGGCCAGCGCGTGCATCAGCAGGGTCGAGTCGGCGCCGCCGGAGACCATCGCGAGGACGCGGTCGCCGGGCGCCGGCGGATGGAGGCGCAG
>DATMJR010000300.1:0-2065 GCA_035553775.1 Miltoncostaeaceae bacterium
GCTGGAGCCCGTCTTCATGTCCAGCACGGGCGCCGCGGTGCGGCTGCCCGGGGGCACGCGCCGCTAGTCCTCGATGCGGGGCAGCACCCGCTCCAGGGGGGCGGGCAGCCACCAGTTCCAGCGCCCGGCGAGGCGCATGAAGGCCGGCACCAGCAGCAGTCGCACCAGGGTGGCGTCCAGGAAGATCGCCACGGCGAGCCCGAGCGCGACCTCCTTGATGGGGATCAGCCGGTTCGTCAGGAACGACAGGAACACGATGATCATGATCAGGGCGGCCGCGGTGATGATCCGCGCCGTACGCGCCAGCCCCGCGGCGACCGCCTCCGTGTCGCCCGCGCCCCGCTCGCGGTGCTCGCGCACGCGCGACAGCAGGAACACCTCGTAGTCCATCGACAGGCCGAACAGGATCGAGAACAGGAACGTGGGCACCCAGTTGCTCACGTGCCCGAGGTGCTCGAAGCCCAGCAGGCCGCTGAGCCACCCCCACTGGAACACGGCGACCAGCACGCCGTAGGCCGAAAGCACGCTCAGCAGCGTCATCACGACGGCCTTCAGGGGCAGCACGATCGACCGGAACAGCACCACCAGCACCAGGAAGGTGAGCACCATGACCAGGGCGATCACCCAGGGCAGGTTGCCGCCGACCGTCTCGGTGAAGTCGCGGTTCTGGCTGGCGGCGCCGCCGACGAGCACCCGTGCGCCGTCGAGGCCGGCCAGCCGCGGCGCGTAGTCGTCCGCGATGCGCGCCACCAGGTCCTGGGTGGCCGGGTCGTCGTCCCCGCGCCGCGGGATCACGGTCAGCAGCAGCGAGCGGCGGTCCTCCGACAGCGACACGTCCGGGCTGACCGCCGCGGTCTCGGGGTCGGCCGCGATGGCGGCGGTCATCGGCGCGAGCGCGGCGTCGCGGCCGCTGAGGGGGCGGGGCGAGTCGGTGACCACCACCTCGATCGGCGACACCGCGCCCGGCCCGGCGACGGCCTCGAGCTGCGCGGCGGCCACCCGCGAGGGCTGGTCGGGCGGGATCGCGGTGACGCCGCTGGAGCCCGTCTTCATGTCCAGCACGGGCGCCGCGAGCACCAGCAGCACCGCCGACGTCGCGATCAGGATCGTCCACGGCCGGCGCATGACACCGTCCGCCCAGCGCACCCAGAAGCCGCCGCCCACCAGCTCCTCGGCCGGCGGCGGGGCCGGGCGACGCAGCAGGCGGCGCAGGCCCGGCCGCACGTCGAGGCGGAACAGCCACCCCGCGAGGGCCACCAGCACCGCCGGGGTGAACGTGAGGCCGACGGCGACCGACACGAACACCACCGCGATCGTGCCGGCGGCGAACGCAGTGAAGATGGGGACGCCGGCGGCGAACATCCCGGCCAGGGCCACGGCGACGGTGAGACCGCTGAAGAAGATCGCCTTGCCGGCCGTCGCGGACGCCACCGCGGCCGCGTCGAGCCGGTCGCGCCCGCTCCGCAGCTCGTCGCGGAAGCGGCTCGCCACGAACAGCGAGTAGTCGACGCCCACGCCGATGCCGATGAGCGGGACGACGTTCTGCACGTAGATGGACAGATCCATCACGTTGGCCAGGAAGAACAGGCCGCCCAGGGTCGACGCCAGGGCGATCACCGTGGCCGCGATCGGGATGCCGGCGGCCACCAGCGACCCGAAGAACAGCACCAGCACCAGCAGGATGAACGGCACCTGCAGCGCCTCGGACTTCTTCAGGTCCTCCTCGTTGACCGTGTTGAAGTCCTCGAAGATCGCCGGCCCGCCGGTGACGCCCACCGCCACCTCGTCGGTGGACGCGGCGCGCGCGGCCGCGATCACGCGGTCCACCTCGCGCAGCGACTCGTCGAGCCCCTCGGTGAAGCCGACCGAGACGAGGGCGGTGCGCGCCTCGGGGTAGGCGAGGGACGTGTCCTCGGCGGGGGTGACGACACCGCCCACCAGGGGCCGCTCCCCGGCGACCCGCCGGGCGGCGTCGGCGACCACGGCGTCGAAGGCCGGATCGCCCGGCGCGCGCGTGTCGCTGGAGACGACCAGGGTGACCCCGGTGGGGAAGCGGTCCGTGAAC
>DATMJR010000301.1:0-6429 GCA_035553775.1 Miltoncostaeaceae bacterium
TCCCCCGCCCGTGCGGCCAGCCAGGCGCGCTCCCCGTCCGGATCCCGGACGGGGAGCGCGCCTGGCTGGCCGCACGGGCGGGGGAGGGCGGGGGCCCCGAGGTGACACCCGCGCTGCTGGCCTCGCGGGGACTGCCGGTGCCCGGTGTCGCCGCGCCCGCCGCGGGCGTGCTGCGCCCGGTGCCGCCCGGGGCCTTCGCGCTGCTGGTGCCGCTGCGCGCCGCAGGGGACGCGGCCGCGCTCGCCGGCCTCGCGCCGCTGCCGCCGAGGTGCGTCGCGGTGCTCGCGGTCCTGGCGCCCGCGCTGGACCCCGTGGCGGAGCTCACCGGGGCGCTCGGCGACCCCGACCGGCTGGGCGACGCGGTGCTGGTGGCCGCGGCGGCCCCCGAGGACCTGGAGGCCCTGCTGGCCGGCGCCGACGCCCTCCTCGCGTCGCAGAGCGACCCGCTCGCCGCACACGCCGCCGCGCGCGGCCTGCTCGTGCTGGCGCCGGGGCCCGGCGTCGCCGGCCGGCTGCGGGCGCGGCCACGGCCCGAGCGCCGGGACGCGGCGGCCGTGGCCGACGCCCTCGCGGACCGGCCCCCGCCCCCGGCTCCGCCGGCGCCGCCCGCGCGGCGGCGGCGCGATGCGCTGCGCGTTCACCTGCGCGGCGACGTGACCGTGCCCACCTCCCTGGCCGTGCTCAACCGCAATCTGGCCGCGGCCCTGCGGGCGCGCGGCGGCCTCGAGGTCGCGCTGCTGCCGGACGCCGACGGGCCCCTGGCCGCGGACCCCGCCGTCGCCGCCCTGCTGACCGCCGCCCGGCCCGGCCCGGCCGCGCCCGACGTGGTCGTGCGCAACGGCCACCCGCCGGTCCTCGACCGCGGCACGGCCGGCCGCCAGGTGCACTGGCTCCACTGGGAGTTCGGCCCGCCGCCGCGCGCGTGGCGCGAGGCCGCCGCGCTGGCGGCCGACGAGGTGTGGGTGGACAGCCCGGCGGTGCGCGACGACCTCGCCGCGGCCGGGTTCGCCGAGGAGCGCCTCGCCGTGGTGCCGCCCGGCGTCGACCCCGCGCTGTTCCACCCCGGCGCGACCCCCGCCGACCTGGGCGACGCGGCGCCCGGCGTTCGGCTGCTGTTCGTGGGGGGGCTGGTGGAGCGCAAGGGCGCCGACCTGCTGCTGGAGGCCTACGCCCGCGCCTTCACCCGCCACGACGACGTCACGCTCGTGCTGAAGCGCCCGGGCCCGGGCGGGCCGTACGCGCGCACCGAGGCCGATGCCCGCGCCGAGCGCATGGCGGCCGACGCGGGCGGGCCGCGGGTGCGCATCGCCGAGGGGCCGATGACCGACGCGGCGATGGCGGCGCTCTACGCGGCCTGCGACGGCCTGGTGCACCCCTACCGCGCGGAGGCCTTCGGGATGACCATGCTGGAGGCGATGGCCTGCGGCCTCGCCGTGATCGCCCCCGAGCGGGGGGCGGGCCGCTGCATGATGGACGCGGACACCGCCGTGCTGGTGCCCGCCGAGCGGCGCGTGCTGCCGACGCTCGCCGACGGCGAGGGCCGCGCCCTGTGCGGGCCCCCGGTGGTGCACGAGTGCGACGTGGACGCGCTCGCCGGCGCCATGCGCCGCGTGGTCGCCGACGCCGGCCTGCGGGCGCGGCTGGGACGCACCGCCGCGCGCCACGCGCACGCCACGCACACGTGGGCGCACACCGCCGCGCGCGCGGCCGCGCGCATCGCGGCGCTGACCGACGACGACCGGCTGGGGAGGGCGGCATGAGGCTGGTGTGGCGGGGGCCGCTGACGGACCCCTCGGGCTTCGCGTCGCAGGGCCGGGCCTTCGTACGGGGCCTGGTGGAGTGCGGGGCCGACCTGCGCGTGGAGCACCTGGTGTGGCACTGGCGGGAGGCCGTCACGCCCGCCGAGCGGGACCGCCTGGCCGACCTGATCGCGCGGCCCGCCGCCCCGGCGGACGTGCACGTGCAGCACACGCTGGCGCGCCTGTTCGACCCGTACGCCGCCGGCCGGGTGCGCATCGGCCGCACCGCCTGGGAGATGGACCGGGTGCCGGACGACTGGGCCGCCCGCGCCGCCCAGGTGGACGAGCTGTGGGTGCCGTGCGCGCACAACCGCGACGCCTTCGCCCGCTCGGGCGTGGAGGCCGACCGGCTCCACGTGCTGCCGGAGCCCCTGGAGCTCGACCGGTTCGCCCCCGGCGCCGCCGCGCCCCTGGAGATCCCCGGCGCGCACGGGACGGTGTTCCTGGCCGCGTTCGACTGGTCGCTGCGCAAGGGCTGGGACGTGCTGCTGCGCGCCTGGCGCCGCGCCTTCGCCCCCGGCGACGACGTCACGCTGGTGCTCAAGACCTGGAGCACCCGCGGCCTCGGTCAGGCCGACATCGAGGCGGAGCTGGTGGCCGCCGTGCGCGCCGACGGCGGCGACCCCGCGCGGCTGCCCGACGTGGTCGTGATCACCGACCTGCTGGACGCGCGGGCCCTGGCCGGGCTCTACGCGGCGTGCGACGTCTACCTGGCCCCCAGCCGGGGCGAGGGCTTCTGCCGTCCCGCGGCCGAGGCGATGGCCGCGGGCCGCCCGGTGATCGCGACCGGGTACGGCGGGCCGGCCGACTTCGTGGACGGGGCGGTGGGGCGGGCCCTGGCGTGGCGGGAGGTCGAGGTGCCGGCCGAGGCCCGTCGCGAGGCGCCGGCGCCGCCCGGCGCCCGGTGGGCCGAGCCGGACCTCGACGACCTGGTGGACGCGCTGCGGGAGGCCCACGCCGACCCCGCCCTGCGCCGGGCGCGGGGCGCGGCCGCACGGGAGCGGGCGCGGGAGCGCTTCGACCACCGCGCGGTGGCCCGCCGGGCCCTGGAGCGCATGGCGCAGGTGACGCCGCGTGCGTCGCGCCGCGGCGTGCGGCCGGTGCGGCCCGGCGCGCCCGCCCTGCTGCTGCAGGGGTCGGTGTTCGGCATGCACTCGCTGGCCGGGGTCAACCGGGAGCTGGCCCGGGCGCTGCTGGCCACCGGCGCCGCCGAGATCGGTCTGGTCGACACCGAGGGCGCGCGCCTGGACCCGGACGCGCCGTCGCTCGCCCCGCTGCGGCCGCTTGTGGAGGGCGTGCTGGAGCGGGTCGACGTGACGCTGCGCCACGCCTACCCGCCGAACTTCGACCCGGGCGCGCCCGGGCGCGTGGCGCGGATGCTGCACTGGGAGTACGGGCCGCTGCCCCGGGCGTGGGTCCGCGCCCACGAGCGCTCGGGCGACGAGGCCTGGGCCGCCTCGCGCTGGGCGGCCGACTGGATGGTGCGCTCGGGGCTCGATCCGGAGCGGGTCGCCCACGTGCCCCTGGGTGTGGACCCGGGCCGCTTCCACCCCGGGGTGCCGCCCCTGGACCTCGGGCCCGTGGCGCCGGGCGTCCGTTTCCTGTTCGTGGGCGGCCTGGTATGGCGCAAGGGCATCGACGTGCTGTTCGACGCCTGGGAGCGCGCCTTCACGCGCGACGACGACGTGACGCTGGTGGTCAAGGACTTCGGCGCCGGCGGGCCGTACGTGCCCCAGGACGCGATGGAGCGCCTGCGCGCGATCGCGGCCGACCCGCGCGCGGGCCGGGTGGCCCACTTCACCGGCGCGCTGCCCGAGGCGGACGTGCCGCGGCTGTACGCCGCGTGCGACGCCCTGGTGCACCCCTTCCGCGGCGAGGCGTTCGCGCTGCCCGTGGCCGAGGCGATGGCCTGCGGGCTGCCGGTGGTGGTGCCCGACGGCGGCCCCGTGCGCGACTACGCGGGGCCGGCGGAGGCGCTGCTGGTGCCCGCCCGCGAGGTGGACCTGGGCTGGACGGAGGTGGGCGGCATGCCGCTCGCCGGTACCGCCCACGTGCTCGAGGTGGACGCCGGCGACGTCGCCGCGGCCATGCGGCGCCTGTACGAGGACCGCTCCCTCGGGCGGCGGCTCGGCGCGGCGGCCTCCGCGCGCGTGCGCGGCGGGCACACCTGGGCGCACGCCGCCCGGGCGGCGCTCGCCCGGGTGCAGGCGCTCGCGGCCCCCGGCCACGCGACGGCCGCGGCGGCCGGGCGCGGCCGATGACCGCGGCTCAAGTCGCGGCGACCGTGACCGAAAGGGGTTGCGTCACCGGTCACCCGAGGTGTTGGAGCGTGCGATGGGCCTGAAGATCGCGAGCCTCTCCGGAGCGACGGCGGCGACCGCGCCGCAGCGCCTGTCCCTCTGCATGATCATGCGGGACGAGGAGGAGCACCTCGAGAGGTGCCTGGCGAGCGTCCGCGGGGTCGTCGACGAGATCGTCATCGTGGACACCGGTTCCACGGATCGCAGCGTGGCCATCGCCGAGGCGCACGGCGCGCAGGTCCTGCACGAGGAGTGGACGGGCGACTTCGCCCGCCACCGCAACACGTCGCTCGACGCCGCGACCGGGGACTGGATCCTGGTGCTGGACGCCGACGAGGAGCTGGTGGGCGGCGAGGCCCTGCGGCCGCTGCTGGACGACCCCGCGATGGAGGGCTACAGCCTGCGCGAGGTCAACTACATCGGCGAGGAGGCCGGCATGGAGGCGGTGGTGAACGCCGCCTTCCGGCTGTTCCGCAACCGCCCCGCCTACCGGTACGAGGGTGCGCTGCACGAGCAGATCCAGGGCAAGGTCGACCCGCAGGGCGGGGAGCGGACGCGCTTCGTGGGCGTCGAGATCAACCACTACGGGTACCTGGACGCCACCACCGAGGCGAAGCGCAAGAAGGACCGCAACATGCGCATCGTGCTCGAGGAGGTGCGCCGCAAGCCGGACGACGCCTTCACGCTCTTCAACGCCGGCGTCGAGTTCCAGCGCATCGACGACCACTCCACCGCCCTCGACTACTTCGGCCGCGCGTTCTCGCACCTCGGCTCGATGCGGCAGTACTTCGCCTCGCTGCTGGTGCGCAACATCGTGGCCTCGCTGAAGTCGCTGGAGCGCTACGACGAGGCCCTCGAGGTGTGCGCGGACGCCCTGTCCGCCTACCCCGACTTCACGGACCTGCACTACCTGCAGGGCCAGCTGCACTTCGCGCGCCGCGAGTACCGCGAGGCGATCCGCAGCTTCCACCGGGCCATCGACCTCGGCGACCACGGCGGCGACCGCTACATGGCGCAGGCCGGCATGGGCTCCTACTACAGCTGGTTCGCGCTCGGGGTGCTGCACGAGGCCATCGGCGACCAGTCCGAGGCCGTGCGCTGCTACCGGCGGGCGATCACGACGGCGCCGGGCTTCCACGCCGCGCCGCTGGTGCGCCTGGCCCAGCTCGTGCTCGTCTCGGACCCGGTCGACCGCGCGCTCGGCTTCCTGCGCGGCCTGCTGCCCGCCACGCGCCGTCACGACGCGCTGCGCGCGGTGGCGGAGGTGCTGCTGAGCCAGGGGCACCCGCAGGAGGCCGCGACGCTCCTCGACGAGGCGCTCGGCCTGTCGCCGGCCACCCAGGCGATCCGGGTCACCATGGCGCACTGCCGGCTCGCCACGGGCGACGTCGCCGGGGCGCTCGCCGCGCTCGACCAGGTGCCCCCGACCAGCGACAGCCACCCGTTCGCCTGCGCCAAGCGCGCGCTGGTGGGCGTGGCCGAGGGCGACGCCGCCGTCGTGGCCGATGCGATCGCACGGCTCGGCGCCGAGGACGGCGTCTACGGCCGGGCCTGGACCATCGCGGTGGGGGCGCGCACGGGCGCGGGGACGGGTGACGCGGGCGGCATGGACCCCGCGGCGCTCACCGCGGCGCTGCTGGACATGGCCGCGACCCTGCTGGAGCTCGGCCGCCTCGACGCCTTCAACACGCTCGTGCCCGCCCTGTACGCGCACGCCCCCGACGCCGCGCAGCTGGACGAGAAGCTCGGGCTGCTGCTGTACCACGAGGGCTTCGCCGACCCCGCCGCGGACCGGCTCATGCGGGCGCTCGGCGCCGGCTCGGTGTCGCCGCCGGCCCTGGCGACGCTGGCGCGCATCTGCGCCGACAAGGGCTTCGCCGACGAGGCCGAGACCTTCTGGCGGGAGGCGCTGGTCTCGGACGACCAGAACCTGTCGCGCTACCTCGACCTGGTGGGGCACCTGGCCGGCGGCGGCCGCTACGCCGAGGCCGACGACGTCCTGCGCGCGGGCCTGGCCGTGTGGCCGCACTCCACCGTGCTGCGGGAGCTGCGCGGCTCCCTGTCGATGCTGGCGGGCGCCCGGACCTGACGCGGGCCCTCGCGCGCGTCTTCCACACGCGTCGAGACGCCGCTCGCGCCACCACCGTCCGCGAGGCGAAGAAAAGCCGCTCGCGGCACCACCGTCCGCGAGGCGAAGAAAGACGCTCGCGGCACCACCTTCCGCGAGGCGAAGGAAGACGCTCGCGGCACCCCCGTCCCCGAGCGGGGGTGTTCGTTCGTCCCACACCGGCCGATGTCGAGGGGGAGGGGCCCGTCCGGGGCCCCCGCCC
>DATMJR010000302.1:0-4305 GCA_035553775.1 Miltoncostaeaceae bacterium
CGCACCACATCGCCCTGATCGACACGGGCATCGACCCCCGGACCCCGCAGATCGGAGGCGGCATCGGGCCGACGTTCCCGGTCATCGGCGGCCGCGACCTGGTCGACGGCGACGCCGACCCGACCGTGGGCGAGAGCGCGCCGGCCTGGGAGGCGCACGGCACGCAGATGGCCGGGCTGGTGCTCACCTCGCCGGCCCTCGACGGGCTGCCGCCCGAGCGGGTGCCGCGTCTCCTGGCCTACCGCGTGGTCGGCGAGGAGGAGGTCGGGGGCCGGCGCGTGCCCCTCGCGCGCTCCGACCGGGTCGTGTCGGCGCTGGAGGCCGCCGTGGACCCGGACGGGGACGGGGACACGCGCGACGGGGCGGAGGTGGTGCTGCTGGGACTGGCCTCCGGGTTCGCCGGCGGGGGCCGCGACCCCGTGGCCGCGGCGGTCGCGGGCGCCGGCAGGGCCGGCGCCCTCGTCGTGGCCCCCGCGGGCAACGACGGCCCCACCTTCGCGCGGCTCGGCAGCCTGGGCGACCCGGCGGCGGCCCCGGACGTGCTCACGGTGGGCGGGCTCGCCGAGGAGCGGGCGCCCCGCACGGCCTCCCTGCGGGTGTCCGTCGGCCCGGCGGGCGCGCTGCTGGGGCACCTGCCCCTCCTCGGCCCCGCGCCGCTGCCCGCCGAGGCGCCGCTCGTCGCGCTCCCCGGCCCGGACGGCCCGGGCACCGGCGCCACCTCGGCGGAGTGGGACGCCGCCCAGCGTGCCGTGCCGGCCCTGCGCGGGGCGGTCGTGGTCGTGCGGCGGGGCGGCGGGCCGGTCGGCGACCTGGCGGCCCGGGCGGCCGCCGCCGGGGCGATCGCGCTGGTCGTCTGGGACCGCGACGGCAGCGCCCTCTTCCCGAGCGGCGCGGCCGACGGCGGCCCGGTCATCCCCGTCGCCGGCATGGGCGCCGAGGAGGGCGAGGCCCTCGTCGCGTTGCTCGCCGGTCAGGACCGCCCCCGCGCGATCCTGCGCGAGGAGCCGCGCGCCACGGCGCCGGTGGCGGTCGCGTCCTTCTCGTCGACCGGGCCCACGGCGGACGGACGCGTCAAGCCGGATCTGGTCGCGCCCGCGGTGAACGTCCCGGCGCCCTGGCCCCCCGGTCCCGACGGCGGTGCGCGGACCGCGCCGATGACCGGCACCTCGGCGGCGGCCGCGCAGACCGCCGCCGTGGCGCTGCGACTCCGTCTCGAGCGCCCGGACCTCGGTCCCGAGGTCGTGCACTCCCTGATGGTGGCCTCGGCACGGCCGCTGGACCGGGTGCGGCTGGCCGCCGGCGGCGCGGGCGCGCTTGCACCGCCCGCGCCCGCCGCCGCCGTGGTGCTGCCGTCGGCGGTGACGGCGGCCGCGGGGCCGGCCCCGGTCGCACGGTTCCGGGTGCACGACCTGTCGGGCCGCGCGGCCCGATACCGGGTGCACGTGCTGTCCGCCGACCGCAGGACCGCGCTCGGGGCGCCGGTGGCGGTCACGGTCCCCGCCGGGGGTCGTGCGCGCGTCGCCGTGCGCCTGCCGGGCGGGCGCGACGGATGGTCCGGCCGGGTCGAGGTGCGCGACGCCGCAGGCGCCCCGGTCGCGCATGCGCAGGCCGCCACGTACGGGGCGCGGCCCCATCGGCCCGCCGACCTGGGTGCCCCCCGGGTGCGCACGCGCGGCGGCACGACCGAGGCGACGGTGCGCATCGGGCGTCGCATGCGCCTGGGGGACCGCATCTGGAGCGCCCCGCTGCACGGGGTGCGGCTGGAGCTGCTGCCCGCCGACGGGAGCGCGCCGCTGCCCGTCGCCGGGCTCGGGGGACGGCACGACTGGCCGGCGGGGGAGTACCGGTTCGTGCTCAGCCGGCGGCTGCCGACGGGCGGCACCGTGCCGGCCGGGGAGTACGCGCTGCGCGTGCGCGCCCGTACCGCCGATGGCCGCGCGCTCACGCGCACGAGCGCGCGCTTCCGCCTGGGCTGACCGCGGGGCGGCACCGGGGCGTATGCGGTTGGGGCTTGCGCGGATCGTTGCATGGACGTACCTTGCAACTGTTTGTCACAAGCTCTGGAGACCCCCGTGTCAACGGACCGCCTCACGCTGGGCGTCGCAGCCCGGCTCTCCCGATACCTTCAGGTGCTCACCCAGGCCAAGAAGATGGGCAAGACGAGCATCTCGTCGCAGGCGATTTCCGAGTACACGGGGGTGAACCCCACCCAGATCCGCCGCGACCTGTCGGGGTTCGGCAAGTTCGGCAAGCGCGGGGTCGGCTACGACATCGACTCGCTGATCGAGCAGATCCGCAAGATCCTGCGCACCGCGGGCACCCACAACATCGCCCTGTTCGGCGCGGGCAACCTGGGACAGGCGATCGCCACGTCCAGCGTGTTCGGCGACCACGGGTTCCACATCTCGGCCATCTTCGACGTCGACCCCGGCAAGGTGGGCACGAAGGTGGGGGACGTGCCCGTGCGCCACTACGACGAACTGGGCGACGCCATCGCCGGCGAGGAGATCATGGTCGGGGTGCTGGCCGTGCCCGGGGACGTCGCCCAGCGCGTGGCCGACGACCTCGTCGCGTCGGGCGTCAAGATCATCTTCAACTACTCGGACGCGCTGCTGTCGGTGCCCTCGGACGTGACCGTGCACACGTCCAGCCCGGCCGTCGAGCTGCTCTACGCGCTGTACTTCTACCTGTCGTAGGGCGGTCCCCCGGCGGGGTTGCGCCGGTCCGGGCCAGGGCAGGGAGGGGTGACGCTAGACTCCCGCCCGCCCGCATGACCACCGGACACCTCGCCATCCTCGACGGCGTCCGCGAGCGCTTCGACTCGTCCACCGACTTCACCGTCGGCATCGAGGAGGAGTACCAGCTCGTCGACCCGGAGAGCCTCGCCCTGCGCAACCGCTTCGAGGACGTGGTGGCGGCGGCCCCCCCGGACCTGGCCCCGCGACTGGCCGGCGAGCTGATCGCCAGCGAGCTCGAGTTCAAGACCCGGGCCCATGCCACGTTCCCCGACGCGGCGCGCGAGCTGGCGCAGGGGCGCCTGGCGTGCGCGGAGCTGGTGGAGCGGCTCGGGCTGGTCCTGGGCGTCGCCGGCGTGCACCCCTTCAGCCCCTGGCAGGAGCAGCGCATCATCGACACGCCGCACTACCGGCTGGTCGAGGGCGAGCTCGGCTACATCGCCTGGACCAACAACACCTGGGCGATCCACCTGCACTGCGGCGTCCGCGGCGCCGACCGGGCCGTGGCGGTGAGCACGGCGATGCGGTCGCTGCTGCCCGAGCTGCTGGCCCTCTCGGCCAACAGCGCGGTCTTCCTGGGGCGGGTGACGCGGCTGCACTCCACGCGCACCCAGACGTTCATCAGGAGCTTCCCCCGGTGCGGCATCCCCGACGCCTACGGCGACTGGGACGAGTACGCCCGCCACGTGCGGCTGCTGGAGGCGACCGGGTCGATCGTCGAGAGCACCCAGATCTGGTGGAGCGTGCGGCCGCACCACGCCTTCGGCACGATCGAGGTCCGCATCTGCGACGGGCAGACCGAGCTGGGGGAGGCGCTGGCGGTCGCGGCCCTGGCGCTCGCCTGCATCGCCCGGCTGTGCGCCGACCACGACGCGGGCCGGCGGCTCCCCGCCCACCCGCGCGCCCTCATCGAGGAGAACCTGTGGCGGGCCCAGCGGCACGGGCTCGAGGGGAGCCTCATCGACCTGGACGCCGGGCGGACGCGGTCCGCCGCCGACGCCCTGCGCCACCTGCTGGACTGGACGGCGCATCAGCAGTCCGAGCTGGGGCTGGAGCCCTTCACGGCGCGCGTGGAGACGATGCTCCGCGAGGGCAACGGCGCCATGCGGCAGATCGCGCACATGGCGGAGACGGAGGGCGACGTGCTCGCCCTGCAGGCCGGGATCGTGGCGCGCACGCGCCGCTCGGCCGAGGAGGTCCTGCACACACTCGACGCGGGGGTCGCACGGTGACCACGGAGGATCCGATGGCCGGGGGGGCGCAGGAGCGGCAGCCCACCCCCGAGGAGATCGCCGCCGCCTTCGTGCACCGGCTCGGGCGCACGCCCGTGCGGGACGTCGTGCTGCAGACGATGGCGACGATGACCGACATCGCCGGCATCCGGCTGGGCCTGGGGCCCGAGGGCGACGCGGTGCGCGACCTGGAGCAGGCGCGCCTCGCGATCGAGGCGCTGCGCGCGCTGCTGGCGGTGGCGGATGAGGAGATCGGCACTGCCGCGTCGCGCCCCTTCCGCGAGCCGCTCGCCAGCCTGCAGATGGCCTATGCCCGCCTGAGCGAGGCGCGCCTGCTC
>DATMJR010000303.1:0-4053 GCA_035553775.1 Miltoncostaeaceae bacterium
CAGCTCAGCGAGCGCGAGCGCAAGGTGCTCGAGCTCCGGTTCGGGCTGCGCGGCGAGGAGCCCCGCACCCTGGAGGAGGTCGGTCAGCGGTTCGGGGTCACCCGGGAGCGCATCCGCCAGATCGAGGCCAAGACCCTGATCAAGCTCCAGAACTACGCGGGCGCCGCCCGCCTGCGGGAGTTCCTGGACTAGCCCCGCACGTCCCGTGCATCGCCCTGGCCGGCGGTCCCCCCGGGGGGCCGCACCAGGGCGACGGCGCGCGCGCTGCGGCGCGCCCCGCCGGCCTCGACCGTGGCGGTGGCGATCAGCGCCACCCCGGGGACGTCCGCCGGGCGGCGCGCCTCCGGGCCCACCCAGGCGACCTGCGGGGCGCGGCCCAGCATGGTGGCGCGCTGCGCCCAGGCCAGCAGGCGGGCGATCGCGAGCGCCCCGAGCGACACCCCGTCCGGCGTGCCGCGCCCCCGCACGTAGCCCCGGTGGGCGGCCAGCACCGCCGCCAGGCTGACGGGGTCGGGCTCGCCCTCCGGCGGGAGCGCCAGGGAGGCGAGCAGGGGATCGCCGGCCTCGACGCGCGTCATCCCGGGTCGCAGGCGCTGCAGCGGGGGCAGCAGCGCCAGGCCGATGGCGTCGGCGGCGGAGCGGACGCCGGGCTCGAGTGCGTCGAGCCCGGCGCTCCAGTCCGGGGGGAGGCGGAGGATGGCGCCCCGCCCGGCCGCGTCAGCCCGCGGTGGCCGGGGTGTCCGTGGCGGAGGGGTCCTCCACCGGCGCCTCGGTGAAGACGAACTCGTCGGGCTCGCCCCCCAGCCGGTCCTTGAGGAGCCAGAACACGAGGGCTCCGATCGCCACGAGCATGAGGAGCTTCTTCATCGGGTGCGTTCCTTGTGTCGGAGGGCGTCCGGCGCCCAACGCTATCGCATGTCCCCGGCGGCACGGGCATGGGGGCGCCCCCGCGCCCCGCCGGGCTCAGCGCTCGACCAGGCCGTCCTCCGACACGGCCAGGACCACCTTCCCCACGGGTTGGTCGGCCTGCACCATCCGGTGGGCGTCCTGCACCCGGGCGAGCGGCAGCAGGTCGTGCACCACGGGGCGCAGCCGCCCGTCGGCCAGCCGCGGCAGGCCCCAGTCGGCGAAGCTCGCCACGAGCTCGGCCTTCTGCGCGGGGGGACGCGCGCGCAGCGTGGAGGCGACCACGGTGACGCGCCGGGCGAACAGCCGGGCGAGGTCCAGCTCTCCGCGCGCGCCGCCCGTCATGCCGATCAGGGCGATGCGGCCGTCCGCGGCGACCGCCTCCAGGTTCTGGGCCCAGTAGGCCGCGCCCACCAGGTCGACGACGACGTCGGCGCCGTGCCCCCCCGTGACGCGCATGACCTCGGCGGCGAAGCCGTCGTACCCGGGGACGATCACGTGGTCGGCCATGTCCTGCAGGCGCTCGGCCTTGTCGGGCGAGCGGGTCGTCGCGACCGTGCGCGCCCCGAGCTCGCGCGCCACCTGGAGGGCCGCCGTGCCCACGCCGCTCGCCGCGGCGTGCACCAGCACCCACTGCCCCGGCACCGGCCGCACGCTGCGCCCCAGGGCCTGCCAGGCCGTCAGGAACACCTCGGGCACGGCCGCGGCGAGCACCCAGTCCATGCCGCCGGGGACGGGCATCAGCTGCCCGGCGGGCACGGCGACCCGCTCGGCGTACCCGCCCCCCGCGAGCAGCGCCATCGCGCGGTCGCCGGGCGCCCATCCGGTGACCCCGGCGCCCACCGCCTCCACCGTCCCCGCCGCCTCGAGCCCCAGGACGTCGCTCGCGCCCGGAGGTGGCGGGTAGCGGCCCTCCCGCTGCAGCAGGTCGGCCCGGTTGACGGCCGTGGCCCGCACGCGAAGGATCACCTCGCCGGGGGCGGGGACCGGATCGGGCAGTACCGTCAGCTCCAGCACCTCGGGCCCGCCGGGACGGCGGGCGACGACCGCCCTCATCCCACGGGCGCCGTCGCGAGGTCGCCGGACTCGAACAGCTCCTTGGTGCGGCGGTGGCGCTCCTCGAACATGCCCTCGAGCTGGCGGCGGGCGAAGAGGCGATCCACCAGGCGGCCGAGCGGGCCGAACGGCAGGGCGTACTCCACCCGGTCCGTCATGCGGGTCCGGCCCGGGCCCACCTCGTCGAAGATGTGCGCGTGTCGCCAGAGCGCGAAGGGCGAGCGCTCCGCCACGTCGACCACAAGGCGGTCGGGCCGTATCTCGGCGATGCGCACGCGCCACGTCTGGGCGATGGGGATGGGGGGCTGCCGCACCTTCAGCGTCACCAGGCTCCCCACCGTGACGGGGAAACGCCCCTCGATGCGCGCGAAGCGGGCGGCGGCGGGGGAGATGAGGGGGGCGTTGCGCGTGTCGAGGTGGAACCGGAACAGCGCCGTGGCCGGCGCGGCGATCTCCACCGAGCGCTCGTAGACGGAGGTGCGGGGCATGGGCCGATCGTACCCCCGCCCCGGGCGCCTCCCGCCGGGGACCCGGCCCGGCGGACGCGTCTGGGGTTTCCCCCCATGCGGCGACCGGCACCGACGGCGGAGGGTGGCTGCAGGGCACTCGGCACAGGGGGACCGATGACGTCGAACATCGACCTGGTGATGCGCTCGCTGGACGCGTGGCGGCGGCGGGATGCGGACGCGCTGGCGGCGACCTTCGCCGAGGACGCGGTGCTGCACGAGCACGCGACCCAGAGGACCGTGCGCGGCGCGGACGCCATCGCGGCGAACCACCTCGCCTGGACCCGTGCCTTCCCGGACGTCGACGGGGACCTGGGGGCGGTGGTCGGCGAGGGCCGGGTGGTCGCCTACCAGATCACCTGGAGCGGGACGCAGACGGGTGAGCTGCCGCTTCCGGACGGCACGGTCGTGCCGGCCACCGGGCGGAACATCCGCATCCCCGCGGCGATGTTCATGGTGCTGGTGGACGGGCTGATCGTGGAGCAGCACCACCACTTCGACGCGCTCACGATGCTGGGGCAGCTCGGCGCCATGCCGGGGGCGGGCGCCGGCGACGGCGCCGGGCACCACGCGCAGGCTTCGACCTCCGTCTAGGGGCCGAACTCGACCTCAGCGGGTGAGCGCGGGCGCGCGGGATCCATAGCCTCGGTGGGGCCTGGACGGTGCACGTCGAGCCGGCCGGGTTGCACGTGGGGTCACGGCCCGCCCTCGGGCGGGCCGTGGCGTTACCCGGTCAGGCGGCCGTCCGCGCGGGGCCGCCCCAGCCGCCACCCGGCGGTGCGGACCTGCTCCCGGACCCGCTCCGGCAGGTGCGGCGGCAGCACCAGGAAGGCGTCGAGCACGACGTCCGAGTCGGCGACCCGCCGTCCCAGCAGCGCCGGCGACGCGGCCCACGAGACGAACAGCGTGCCCGTGGCCGCGACCACCGGCACCAGCCGGCCGCCCCAGGGCCGGAAGGTGGCCTCCGCGGTGCCGTGACGCCGTTCCAGCACCAGGTCGCCGGGCACCGGCGCGTCCAGCTCGGCGAGGTCGCCCTGGGCGTCGGGGGCGGCGCGGGCGGCGGCGAGGGCGCGGGCGGCGTCCCCCGCGGGGTACCAGAGGGCGGCCGGCAGCGCGACGCGGGTGCGACGGCGGCGCCCGAACCCCGGGCGGCGCATGGTCAGTCCGTGACGGGGAGCACGTCGAGGACGCGGAGCGCCGCGTCCGAGAGGCCCTGCAGGTAGCCGGCGCGCTCGGCGGCGTATCCGGACACCTCGGGGTGCGGCGTGAGCAGGATCTGCTCGCGCGCGTCCTCGGCGTACTCGCCCCAGCGCGCGGAGACGGCGCGGGCGATGGCCCCCAGCACGGTGACGTGCCCGGCGGTGAGGTGCCCGTGGTGCTCCCGCACGGGCGCACCCTGCTCGCCGAGGACGTCCCACACCGCGGCGCAAGCGCGCAGGGCGCCGACGGCGGGGCCGTCGGGACTGTCGCCCAGGTCGAGCACGACCTCGCGCATCCAGGCGGTGGTGACGGCGCGCGCGTCGCGCACGGCGCGCCGGTCGAGGATGACGGCGACTCCGGGGTCGTCCACTGCGGTCTCCAGTGC
>DATMJR010000304.1:0-3320 GCA_035553775.1 Miltoncostaeaceae bacterium
CCGGTCGGGGTCGCCGCCGGCACCGGTCCGTCGGCCGACGGCGGCGGCGTGAGCACCGCGGACGGCGGCGTGAGCACCGCGCACGGCGGCCACGACGACGTGGGGGTCTCGCTGTTCTCCTCGGTGACGCCCGACGTCACGGTCGAGGGGGCGCGCCCGGCGAGCTGCGGGTAGTCCGCGGTCTGCGTCTCCTCCGGGTCGTCGCTGACCGGGCGGGTCCCCTCGACGGTGACGTCGGGCGTGACCGAGGAGAACAGCGAGACCCCCACGTCGTCGTGGCCGCCGCCGCCCGCGGGGCTCACGCCGCCGCCGTCGGCCGACGGACCGGCGCCGGCGGCGACCCCCACCGGCTCCGGCTGCGGCTGCGGCGGGGCGACGAGGCTGCGGGCGAGGATCTGCGACACGTCGAGGACCTGGACCTCCTCGCGCGCCTTGCCCTGCTGCTTCTTCGCGGTGACGGCGTCCGACAGCATGACCATGCAGAACGGGCAGGCGGTCCCCACGACGTCGGGGTCGAGGGAGAGCGCCTCCTCGGTGCGCTCGACGTTGATCTGCTTGCCGATCTTCTCCTCCATCCACATCCGCGCACCTCCGGCGCCGCAGCAGAAGCCGCGCTCGCGGCAGCGGTGCATCTCCTGCGTGCGCAGGCCGGGGACGGAGGCGAGGACCTCGCGCGGCGGCGTGTAGACGCGGTTGTGCCGCCCCAGGTAGCAGGGGTCGTGGTAGGTCACCTTCTCGTCGACCGGTGTGACCGGGACGAGGCGCCCCTCCTCGACGAGCCTCCCGAGCAGCTGCGTGTGGTGGACGACCTCGTAGTGGCCGCCGAGGTCGCCGTACTCGTTGGCGAGGGTGTTGAAGCAGTGCGGGCAGGTCGCGACGATCTTCTTGGTCTCGCGGTCGCCGAACGCCTCGTCGAGCACCTCGACGTTCTGCTGGGCGAGCATCTGGAAGACGAACTCGTTGCCGAGGCGACGGGCCGGGTCCCCGGTGCAGGACTCGCCCGGCCCGAGGATGGCGAACTCCACGCCGGCGGTGTGGAGCAGCTCGGCGAAGGCCCGGGTCGTCTTCTTGGAGCGGTCCTCGAGGGCGCCGGCGCAGCCGACCCAGAAGAGGTACTCGACGTCGTCCGGGATGCGGTCGGTGACGACGCGCACCTCGAAGGGCAGGCCCTCGGTCCACTCGAGCCGGGCCGTGTCGTTCATCCCCCAGGGGTTGCCCTTGTTCTCCAGGTTCTTGAGCATCACCCCGGCCTCGCTCGGGAACGCGCTCTCGATGAGGACCTGGTAGCGGCGCATGTCGACGATGTGGTCGACGTGCTCGATGTCGACGGGGCACTGCTCCACGCACGCACCGCAGGTCGTGCAGGACCACAGCACGTCGGGGTCGATGACGCCGCCGTCCTCGGCGGTCCCGACGAGCGGTCGCTCCGCCTCTCCCAGCGCGGCGGCGGGGACCCCCTCGAGCTGCTCCGGCGTGGCCCGCTCCTCGCCGGCGGCGTCCTTGCCACCGCCCGCGAGGAGGTACGGCGCCTTGGCGAACTGGTGGTCGCGCAGGCTCATCACGAGCAGCTTCGGTGACAGCGGCTTGCCCGTGTTCCACGCCGGGCACTGGCTCTGGCAGCGGCCGCACTCGGTGCAGGTCGCGAAGTCGAGCATGTTCTTCCACGTGAAGTGCTCGACCTGTCCGGCGCCGAAGAGGTCCTCGTCGCCAGGGTCCTCGAAGTCGATCTTCTTGCCGCCCGAGTACATGGGCGTGAGGCCGCCGAGCGCCGTGGTGCCGTCCGCGTTGCGCTTGAACCAGATGTTGGGGAACGCGGTGAACCGGTGCCAGGCGATGCCCATGTTCGCGTTGAGCGCGATCACGGCGAACCAGGCCATGGACACGAGGATCTTGAAGGCGGCGGCGCCGACGAGCGCCGTCTCGATCGTCTCGGGGCTCATCCCCGACCACAGCAGCGACAGCGGGTAGGAGACGAAGAACAGCGGGCTCGCCTGCAGGTGCCCGTCGGCGATGCGGAAGGAGCGGATGAGGAAGACCGCGACCGCGATCCCGACGATGGTCGCCTCGACGTAGTAGGCCATCCACGAGTTCGACCCCGCGAAGCGGCTCTTGCGCACCGGCCGGCTCGGGTGGTCCGCGATCCGGATGCCGATGAGCGTGAGGATCCCGGCGAGGGTGAGGAAGGCGACCAGCTCGATGACGACGCCGTAGAGCAGCGTGCCGCCGATGACGGGCAGCAGGAACGTCGGGTCGAACAGCTCCGCGTAGGCCTCGACGAGGGTGAGGAAGAGGACCCCGAAGCCCACGAAGACGAACCAGTGGGCGGCGCCCGGCACGCTCCAGCGCAGCATCCGGGTGTGGCCCAGGGTCTCGAGGAGCATCGTCCTCGTGCGCGCCCCCGGGTCGCCCGTGCGGCGGTCGTCGGGCTGTCCGGTGCGGAAGACCCGCACCATGTGCCACGCCGTGCGGCCCACGACCGCGACGGCGGCCGCGGTGGCGAGCAGGCTGATGAGGATCGCCGCGAGCTGCATGAGCGGGGTGTCACCCTCCGGACCCGAGGCGGGCCTGACCGGCCCGCGCGACTGCGCCTGAGCCTACGGCGACGCCCGGGTGCGGTCCCCCCGCGCGCGGGGGTCAGAGGACGGCGGACAGCAGCGCGCGCAGGAGCGGGACGACCACGAGCGGCGCGGTCAGCACCACGAGCCCCAGGACGACGAGGACGGCGACGAGCCGGACCCCGGCCGCGGGGCCGCCGTCCGGGCCGCGCAGGTCGGAGAGCACCCGGCGATCGTAGGCCCCCCGGCCCGGGGCGGGGCCCGCCGTGCGCGGTCCGACCACCCGCGGTGACCGGTCGGTCCGGTGCCGTGATCCGGGGCACACGCGGACGGTCAGCGCGGTGGGATCGGCTCCCGGGCGCCGCCGGTGCCCCGGGCCGAGGAGGCCACCGTGCTCGCACCGCCCTCGCCAGCCCCTCCGTCAGCGGGCGCCCCGGGAGCGCCGGTCCGCCCCCGCCGGGCCCGGCGCCCGCTCGTCCGGACGGCGCTGGTCGCCGTCGCCGCGCTGCTCGCCGCGCTCGGGCTCGCCGCGCCGGCCCACGCCGCCCCCGGCCTCGCGCTCAGCCCGTCGTCGGGGCCGGCCGGGTCGGCGACGACCGTCACCGGGAGCGGTCTGACGCCGCGCAGTGCGGTCACGGTCACGGCGGCCGGGTCCGTGCTGATCCGGATGCGCACGGACGGGGTCGGCGGCTTCCGGACCACGGTCACGCTGCCCGCCGCCGCGACCGGTGCGGTCGAGGTGGCGGCGGAGACGCCCCCACTGCG
>DATMJR010000305.1:0-6118 GCA_035553775.1 Miltoncostaeaceae bacterium
ATCCCCCGCCGCGGCGCTCCGTCGCCGCCGCCCTGTACCGTGAACGGGCGCTCGGCGCGCCCGCGTGGCACCGTCAGGTGGCCGGCGGTCGCGCGATGGACGACAGGGGGGACCGGGTGGGCTTCGCCGACGAGAACAGCTACCTCGCGCAGGACCTGGGCGAGGCCGACCGCGACATCGCGCGGCTGCTGCGCGCGGAGGCCGAGCGCCAGTCGGAGACGCTGGAGATGATCGCCAGCGAGAACTTCACGAGCCACGCCGTGATGCAGGCCGTGGGGTCGGTGCTCACCAACAAGTACGCCGAGGGGCTGCCCGGCCGGCGCTACTACGGCGGGTGCGAGGTCGTCGACCAGGTGGAGGAGCTCGCGATCGCGCGGGCGACGGCCGTGTTCGGCTGCGAGCACGTCAACGTGCAGCCGCACTCGGGGGCCACGGCCAACGAGGCCGCCTACCAGGCCGTCCTGCGGCCGGGCGACCGGGTGCTGGCCATGGCGCTCGACCACGGCGGGCACCTGTCGCACGGGCTCAAGGTCAACTTCTCGGGGAAGCTCTACGAGTTCCACCACTACGGCGTGCGGCGTGAGGACGGCCGCATCGACATGGACCAGGTGCGGGCGACGGCCCGCGAGGTGCGGCCCGCGCTGATCGTCGCGGGCGCCTCCGCGTACCCGCGCATCATCGACTTCCCGGCCTTCCGGGCGATCGCCGACGAGGTCGGCGCGCTCTTCATGGTCGACATGGCGCACATCGCGGGGCTCGTGGCCGCGGGCGCCCACCCGTCGCCGCTCGGCATCGCCGACATCGTCACCACGACCATCCACAAGACCCTCGGCGGCCCGCGCGGGGGCATGGTCATGTCGACGGCCGAGCTCGGCCCCAAGATCGACCGCGCCGTGTTCCCCGGCCTGCAGGGCGGTCCGCTCATGCACGTGATCGCCGGCAAGGCGGTCGCCCTCGGGCAGGCCCTCACCGACGAGTACCGCGAGCGGCAGCACCGGGTGGTGGCCAACTGCGCCGCGCTGGCCGACGAGCTGGTCGGCGCGGGCGTGCGGCTGGTCTCCGGTGGCACGGACAACCACCTGCTCCTGGTGGACCTGTCCGCGACCCCGCTCACCGGCGTCGACGGCGAGGCGCGGCTGGACGCGGCGGGCATCACCGTGAACAAGAACGGCATCCCCTTCGACGCGCGGCCGCCCACGGTCACCTCGGGCCTCCGCATCGGCACGCCCGCGCTCACCACCCGCGGCCTCGGCGAGCCCGAGATGCGCGAGATCGGCCGCATCATCGCGGCGGCGCTGGCCCCCGACGCCGACGACGACGCGCTCGCCGCCCTGCGCGAGCGCTCCCGGGCCATCGGCGAGCGCTTCCCGCTCTACCCGCGGCTCGTCTCCGGCTCCGCCGTCGCCTGAGCCCGGCGCGCCGCGCCCCGTGAGCGCCGGGGGCCTCGACGAGCGCACCGCCGACCCCGACCCGCTGGTCACGTTCGCGCGGTGGTTCGCCGAGGCCCGGCGGGCGGGGGTGCACGAGCCCGAGGCGATGACCCTCGCCACGGCGACGCCCGACGGCGTGCCGTCGGCCCGCATGGTGCTGCTGCGCGGCTGGGGGCCCGAGGGCTTCGACTTCTACACCAACTACCGCAGCCGCAAGGGGCGTGAGCTCGACGCCAACCCGCGGGCGGCGCTGGTGCTGCACTGGTATCCGCCCGGGCGCCAGGTGCGCGTGGAGGGCGCCGTCGCGCGGCTGCCGCGGGAGGCGTCGGCGGCGTACTTCCACAGCCGCCCGCGCGGTCACCGGATCGGGGCGTGGGCGTCCGAACAGGGGCGGCCCATCGCCGGCCGCGACGAGCTCCAGCGGCGCGTGGCGGCGGAGGAGGAGCGCTGGCGCGGGCGCGAGGTGGAGCTGCCGCCCTTCTGGGGCGGGTACCGCCTGGTGCCGGAGGTCGTGGAGCTGTGGCAGGCGGGCGCCGACCGCCTGCACGACCGCCTCGCCTACCTGCGCGGGCCGGGGGGCGCCTGGTCGGTGACGCGGCTCTCGCCCTGAGCCCCTCCTGCGGGGCGCGCACCCGGCCGCCCCCGCCGTCCCCTGGGGCAGGCCCCGCCGGCGGCGGTCCTCGCCGGGTGCGGCGGGTGCCGAGGGGGTCGACGGGCGGCGTCCCGCACCGGGACGGCCGCCTCCCGCGCCGCCCCGTCCGCCGCCGCCCCGGCGCCTCCTCGCGCCCGTCCTGCCGGTCGCGGACGACCGCCGTGCGCAGCCTGCCGTGTCGTCCGCGCCGGGGCTCTCCCGGGCGACGCCCTGCGGCGTCACGGCACCCGGGGCCCGTCGCTCGCGCTGCGGGTCCTGGGAACCGGCCCACGCGGACCCGGGGAGGCGGGCCGCCGCTACGGTGGGGGCGCAACCGGGCAGGAGGAGCCGTGCCGCACCCCGACGCCTACCCCCTCGGGGCGCCCTGCTGGGCCGACCTCGCCGTGCCGGACCTCCCGGCCGCGACCGCGTTCTACGCCGGCCTCGCCGGCTGGCGGGCGGAGGCGGTGCCCGGCAGCGACGGGGCCTACGTCCTGATGCACGCGGCGGCGGGTCCGGTGTGCGGTGTGTGCGCGATGGCGCCGGAGCGCGTCGCCCGCGGGGAGGAGACGGCGTGGCTCCTGTACCTGGCCGCCGACGACGCCGGTGCCCGCGCGGCGCGGGCCGCCGAGCTGGGGGGCACGGTCGTCGCCGGTCCCTACGAGGTCCCGGGCGCGGGGCGGGCCGCGGTGGTCGGCGACCCGGCCGGGGCGCGGTTCGCGCTGTGGCAGGCCGGCGGCATGGCCGGTGCGGCGGTCGTGGACGGGACCGGGGCGATGGTCTGGAGCGAGCTGGCCACGCCCGACCGGCGGGCGGCGGCCGTGTTCTACACGGCCCTGCTCGGGCTGCGCGCCGAGGAGGTGGAGGGGCCCTTCGGCTACACGGTGCTCGTCGCGGAGGGGGCGCCCGTGGCGGGCGTGTACGAGCCGGACGACGGGCGCCCCGCGGGCTGGACGCCCTACCTCGCCCACGACGACGTGGAGGCGGCCGCCGGCCTCGCCGTCGCGGCGGGCGGCCGCGTGCTGCAGGATCCGTTCGCGACGCCCGACGGGCGCATCGCCGTCATCGCCGATCCCTGGGGGGCGGTGCTGGCGGTCGCGGAACGGGCGGGCGCGTAGGCGCCGGGGCGGTGCTCGCGTAGGGTCCCGCCGATGCCCGGCCTCACCGTGCTCGACGGGACCCTGGCGCACGAGCACCTCGCGCTCGTCCGCGACCGCGCGACGACGCCTCCGGCGTTCCGCCGCGCCGTCGGCTGCCTCACGACGCTGGCGGTCGCGGCCGCCCTGCGCGACCTGGCCGCCGTCGACGCCACCGTGGAGACGCCCGTCGCGTCGGCGCCGGTGCGCCGCGCGGCCCGGCGCATCACGCTGGTGCCCATCCTGCGCGCGGGCCTGGCGATGCTCGAGCCCGCGCTCGCGCTGATGCCGGAGCGGGCGCGGGTCGGCTTCCTGGGCATGGCGCGCGACGAGGCGACCCTCCGGCCCCGCGTCTACCTGGAGAGCCTCCCCGACGACCTCACCGAGGACGACGTGGTCGCCCTCGACGTGATGATCGCGACCGGCGGATCCTCGGTCGCCGCGCTGTCGGAGATCCAGCGGCTCTCGCCCGCCTCGCTGCGGCTGGTGGGGATCATCGCCGCGCCCGAGGGGCTGCGGCGCGTCGCGGAGGTCCACCCGGGCGTGCACGTCACCGTGGCGGCCGTCGACGAGCGCCTCGACCACCGCGGCTTCATCGTGCCCGGGCTCGGGGACGCGGGCGACCGCCTGTACGCCCCGGCGCGTCCCGGGGGGTGAGCGCCACCGCGCTGGTCACCGGCGCGTCCTCCGGCCTCGGCAGGGCGTACGCGCGGGCGCTGGCGGCGCGCGGTCACGGCCTGCTGCTGGTGGCCCGCCGGGAGCCGGCACTCCAGGACCTCGCCGGCCGCCTGCGGGCCCACCACGCCGTTCCGGTCCGGGTGCTCACCGCGGATCTCGCCACGGACGAGGGGCTCGCCCGGTGCCGCGCGGCGATGGACGCGTCGCCGCCGCGCGTGGCCGTGCTCAACGCCGGGTTCGGCTCGGTGGGTCCCCTCGTCCTCCAGGACCGGGAGCGCGAGGACCGGATGGTGCGGCTGAACTGCCTGGCCGTGACCGACCTGGCGCACCACGCGCTGCGGGGGATGGTCGCGGCGGGGCGCGGCGGGTCGCTGGTCGTGGTGAGCTCGGCGGCCGCCTTCCAGCCCCTGCCCCGGATGGCGGTGTACGCGGCCACCAAGGCGTTCGAGCTGCACCTGGCCGAGGCGCTCGCGCGGGAGGGGGAGCCCCACGGCATCGGGGTGGTGGCCGTCTGCCCCGGCCCGACGCGGACCGAGTTCGCGGACGCCCTGCGCCGCGACGGCGGCGATCCGGGGGCGCGCACGCGGTGGCCCTGGTGGACGCCCGTCGACGAGCCGGACGACGTGGTCGCGGCCACCTGGCGGGCACTCGCCCGGGGTCGCCCCCGGGTGGCCACGGGAGCGGTCGCGCGCCTGGCCCAGGCCGGCACGGCGCTGCCGCGGCCCCTGGTGGTCACCCTCGCCGACGCCCTGCACCGTCTGCGCGGAGCGGCCGCCGGCCCCCGCCGGGGGGAAGGTGACCGCCGTCCGGTCTAGAATCGCCACTCTGCCGGTCCCGTCCCTACGGGCGACCTCAGGACGCCGCACCCCGTGACGACCACGCTCATACCGGTGCTGTGCGCGATCGCCGCGGCCCTCGTCACGCTCGGGCTCACGCCGGCCGCCGCCCGCCTGGCCCGCCTCGTCGGGGCCGTCGACGTGCCCTCGGTGCGGCGCATCCACACGCGACCCACACCGCGCCTGGGCGGCCTGGCGATCTGCGCGGGGGCGACCCTGCCGGTGCTGTGGTTCCTGCCCCCCGGCATCGAGGGGCGCGGGCTCGTCGTCGGGGCCCTGCTCATCACCGTGCTCGGGGCGGTGGACGACACGCTGGGCCTCGACCCGCTGCTCAAGCTCGCCGCCCAGGCGTCGTGCGCCGCCGTCCCGGTGGCCGCGGGCCTCACGATCGACCACATCCAGCTGCCGGTGGTCGGCCTGCAGGAGCTCGGCGACCTGCAGTACCCGGTCACGGTGTTCTGGTTCGTGGCGATCGTGAACATCATCAACTTCATCGACGGCATGGACGGTCTGGCCGCCGGCGTCGCGGGCATCGGGGCCACGAGCTTCGCGGTCATCGCCGCCTCGCTCAACCGGCCCGAGGCGGCCATCGCGGCGGCCTCGCTGGCCGGCGCCTGCGCCGCGTTCCTGGTGTTCAACTTCCACCCGGCGCGGATCTTCATGGGGGACGCGGGCTCGATGTTCCTGGGCTTCACGATCGCCGGCGTGGCGGTCAGCGGGGTGATGAAGAGCGCGGCGGCGGTGGCGGTCGTGCTGCCGCTGCTGGTGCTGGCCATCCCGATCCTGGACACGTCGTTCGTCGTGCTGAAGCGCCTCAAGTACCGGCGCCCCGTCTACGCGGCCGACCGCTCGCACTTCCACCACCGCTTCTTCACGATCGGGTGGGGGCAGCGCAAGACCGTGCTCGCCATGTACGCGTGGACGGCGCTGATGGGCGGGTTCGCCCTCGCGATCCGCTTCGTGCCGTACCGGTCCGCCGAGGGGGGTTGGCACCTGTGGGGCACGCTCGCGCTCGGCGGCGCCGGGGTGCTCGCACTCGCCGCCGCCGTCTACCTGGTGTACGTGCTGGAGATCCTCAAGTGGCGCAGCACGCCCGTGGTCACCATCGTCCGCAACGGCCGGGCCCACCGCGCTCAGGTCCGCCAGATGGCGGGGGATCCCCGGTCCTGACGTTCGGCCCGGTAATCACGGTCGACCGGCCCCCGGGTGGGCAGGTCGCACGCCGTCCACGGCCGGAAGTCCCATTCCTCGGGGGTCCATGTCCGGAGCGGCCCCCCCGCACCGCCCACGCCTCGTGCGCCCTGTCACGAGCGCGCGTGGCACGCGTCACGATCGGCTTGTCCTTCGTCTTTCCGACCGATCAACCGCGTTGATAGGCGGGGGGGCGGCTGGCATACTCCGCGCCGC
>DATMJR010000306.1:0-30534 GCA_035553775.1 Miltoncostaeaceae bacterium
GGTGCCCCGCTACATCCGCTTCGTCGATTCGCTGCCCAAGACCCCGACCGAGCGCGTCCAGAAGGTGAAGCTGCGCGAGCAGGGCATCACCGAGGACACCTTCGACCGCGAGGCCGCCGGCATCACGATCAAGCGTTAGCCCAGTGGCCGATCTCCTTCGCTACGGGGCGTACCTGCCGAAGTACCGCACCCCCCTCGGGGAGCTGCAGAGCTTCTACGGTCGCCCCGGCCGCCCCCGGGCCAAGACCCTGTCGACGCCCGCGCTCGACGAGGACACCCTCACCATGGCCTATGAGGCCGCCGTCGAGGCGATCGGCGACGGCCCGGCCCCCCAGGCGCTCATCAGCGTGTGCATGTCGCCCCCGTTCGGCCTGCGCAAGCTGTCGGCGACCCTGGCGCGGGCGCTCGGCGTCGGCGATGAGACGATCCCGTACGACCTGGCCGGGCACCCGGGCAGCATGCTGGACGCCTTCGCCCTGGCCGAGTCGCTGTCGGCCTCCGGCGACCGGCCGGTGCTGGTGGTGGCGAGCGACCACCAGGTCTCCTACGAGGAGCGCGTCTGCGACACGCTCTCGGCCGGCGGTGCGGCGGCGTTCCTGATCGGCGCCTCGGGTGGCTTCGCCCGTCTGGGCCCGTCGGCGCGCGCCGCCCGCGAGGTCTACGACGTATGGCTGCTCGGTCATGAGCCCGAGGCGCGCTACCGGCTGGAGGTGCTGTTCGACGCCTACCAGTCGGCCGCCCAGGGGGCCTTCGCCGCCCTCGAGCGGCTCACCGAACGCCCGGCCTCGGGGTACGTGGCCGTGGCCGCCAGCCAGCCCCATCCCCAGACCCTGCGCGGCCTCGGCCGCCTGGGCGTGGGGGCCGAGCAGCTGGCCCACACCAGCTTCGTGGGCGAGATCGGCAACCTCGGGGCCGCGTCGGTGGGCGTCGCGCTCGCCATGGCACTCGACACCGCCCAGCCGGGGCAGCATGTCCTTGCCTTCGGCTACGGTGCGGGCGAGGGGATCGCGCAGGCGCTCGAGGTCACCTCCGCGCCGCCCGCGATCGGCGCCGCCGACCGGGTCGGTGGCGAGTCCATCGCCCTCGGCACCTATTACCGCTGGACCCGCGGCCGCCAGGCCGAACCCCACTAGGAGTCCACATGCGCGTCGGCGTTCTCGGGATCGGAAAGACCCCGCACAAGATCCAGCACGGCAAGAGCCTGCGTGACCTGATCGTCGAGTCCGGCCGCAAGGCCATCGACGACGCCGGGGTGAGCCCGGCCGACATCCAGATGCTGTACGTCGGCAACGTGGGCTCGGTCGGCTTCAACTACGAGAACTCCACCGGCCTGATGGCCGCCCACCACCTCGGGGTGGTGCCGGCCGGCGCGGTGCGCGTGGAGGCCGCCTGCGGTACGGGCGCCTGGGCGCTGCACCTGGGCGTGGTGGCGATCGCCTCGGGCCTCTACGACACCGTGATGGTGGTCGGCGCCGAGAAGATGAACGACCTGGCGACGGTCGAGGGGACCTCGATCATCGCCCAGGCGGCCGACTCCAAGGAGGAGTACTTCTCGGGGCTCACCTTCCCGTCGGGGGTGGCGCTGACGGCACGCAAGTACATGCAGACCTACGGGCTGACCGAGGAGGACCTCGCCCACACCTCGGTCAAGAACCACCACTACGGCGCGCGCAACCCCTACGCCCACCTGCGCTTCGAGTGCACGGTGGAGGAGGTGATGCGCTCGGCCAAGGTGGCGGATCCCCTGAAGCTGTACGAGGTCTGCCCGATGACCGACGCCTCGTCGGCGCTGATCCTGTGCCGGGAGGAGATCCTGCGCGACCAGCCCGACAAGCCGCAGGTGTACATCACGGCCACCTCGATGGCGTCGGGCACCTGGTACGCGGCCACCGACACCCTCGAGGACGCCCACCGGCTGTTCTCCGAGCCCGCCGAGAGGGCGTACGCGATGGCGGGCGTCGCGGCGGGCGACGTCGACGTGGCCGAGATCTACAACTCGTTCGCGATCCAGGAGCCGCTCGGCATCGAGGGCCTCGGGTTCGCCGCGCCGGGCAAGGGCTGGCAGGGCGCCGCCGACGGCTCGACATGGATCGACGGGCAGGTGGGCGTCAACCTCTCCGGCGGCCTGCTGTGCAAGGGCCACCCGCTGGGGGCGACCGGCTCCAGCCAGGCGGTCGACATCGTCGAGCAGCTGCGTGGCACGGCGCCCAAGGACATCCAGCGCGCCGACGCCGAGATCGGGATCTCGGCCTGCCGCGGCGGCCCGGGGGCGGTCGGCGCGATCCACGTGTACCAGCGCCTGGAGGGCGAGTGAGATGACCGTCTCGGCGATCGAGTTCTCGCGGCTCGGGCCGCCGAAGCTGCGCCTGTACGCGATGCGCTGTGCGCGCTGCGAGACCCTGAGCCCCTGGTGGGAGAAGTACCACTGCTACGCCTGCGGGGGCGGGGAGCTCGTCGCGCAGGAGCTCAAGGGCACCGGTGAGCTCAGCAACTACACGGTGGTCTACTACCCGCCGCGCGACTTCCTCGGCCAGGAGCCGTACGTGGTCGGCCACATCACCATGGACGAGGGCGTGCTGCTGCCCGCACCCGTGGTCGACACGGCCCTCGAGGACGTCAAGGTGGGCACGCGCGTCAAGGCCACCCTGCGACGCATGAAGCTCGGCCACGAGGGCGACATCTACTACTCCCAGAAGTTCGTGGTCGACCCCGACGCGCCCGCGCCGGCGGGTCCCGAGGCGCCCATCCCCGACGGGGCCGAGTAGGAGCTACCAGACCTCCATCCCGCCGTCGCAGGCCAGTACATGGCCGGTGACGAACGCGGCGGCGGGGGAGGCCAGGAACACCGCGAGGCCGGCGATGTCGCGCGCCTCACCCGCGCGCGCCAGCGGCGTCCGCGCGATCAGGGCCTGCAGGCGCGCCGGGTCGGCCACCAGGGGCGCGTTCAGGGCGGTGGGGAAGAACCCGGGGGCGATCGCGTTGACCCGCACGCCGCGCGGCGCCCACTGGCGCGCGAGCTCGCGGGTCAGTTGCTCGACAGCCCCCTTGCTGGCGGTGTAGGCGGCCACCCCGGCGCCCGTGCCGGCGCGCCGGCCGAGGATGGAGCTCATCGTGATCACCCAGCCGCCGCCGTCCATGGCCGCGACGGCCTCGCGGGCGAGCGCCATCGGGGCGACCACGTTGACCTCGAGCACGTCGCGGAACGCCTCCAGGTCCTCATGCTCGGCGGGGCCGATCGCCATCGCGCCCGCGTTCAGCACGACGCCGTCGAGCCGGCCGAACTCCTCACGGGCGCGGGCCACGAGGCGGGTGGCGTGGCCGGGGTCGCGGACGTCCCCGGGGACCGCCGCCGCGCGGCCCCCGAGCGCGCGCACCGCGTCGGCGGCCGCCGCGAGGGGATCGGCCCGCCGGGCGGTCATCACGAGGGCGCAGCCGGCCTCGGCCAGGCCCCCGCAGATCATGCGCCCGAGGCCGGTGGAGGCACCGGTGACGATCGCGACCTGGCCGTCGAGCCGGAACAGCGGCCCGCCGGCGCCGGTCAGGCGGAGGGGTCGCTCGGACACAGCAGCGGCACCAGGGGGGCGAGCACCTCGGCGGAGGGCGCGCGCAGCACCAGGCGGGCGTAGCGGTCGTACTGGGTCGGCATCGTCCCGATGATCACCAGCGGCATCCCGCGGGTCAGCGGCACCGACGGCAGCAGTGAGATCGGGATCGTGCGCAGCGACGAGTCGATCACCAGGAACAGGTCGGCCTCGGCGGCGACCTCCCACGCCCGCGCGACGGCCGCGGAGGGCAGGGGCTCGCCCCACATCGTCGCGCTGGGGCGCAAGGGATAGGCGCATCCGGGGTGGGTGCAGCGCGGCACCCCGTCGGGCGCCGCCTCCCAGGCGGCGCGCACCTCGGGCAATCCGTACACCTCGCCGCAGCGCTCGCAGCGCGCGGTGGTGGCGTGCCCGTAGACCTCGATCACGTCCGGGCTGCCCACCCGCAGCTGCAGGCGGTCGGTGGCCTGGGCGATCACCGTGGAGACGATGCCGGCCCGGCCGAGCGTGGCCAGGGCCGCATGGGCGGGCGTCGGGGTGCGGGCGGCGATCTGCTCGGCGGCCGGCAGGTAGAAGCGCCAGAAGGCGGCCGGGTCGGTGAGGTACGCCTCCAGGCTCGCCCGCTGCGCCCAGGTCCCGTCGGGGCTCGACAACGACGGGTCCTCCGCGCCGCCGAGCGCCAATCCGGTCATCGCGACCACCCGGCGACGGGCGAGCAGCAGTCCGGCCAGCGCCTCGTGATCGGACGGAGGGGCCATGGACGCCGCCGATCCTATCGTGCGCGGGGCGCGCCTCCGGCGGGCCCGAGCCCGGCGAGGGCGCGGGTGCCCACCCGCGCAGTCCAGAGGCTGCCCGCCGCGGCGGCGATCGACAGCGCCAGCAGCGCCCAGGTGAGCCCCACCAGATCCGACAGCGCCCCCAGCAGCAGCAGCGGCACCGAGAAGCCGCCCAGGTAGCAGGCGACGTAGTAGCTGGAGATCAGCTTGCCGCGGTCCTCCACCGGGGCGATCTGCGTGATCAGGTCGAGGCCGCCCTTGAACACCAGCCCGCAGGCGCCGCCGGTCACGGCGACCGCGGCCAGCACCAGCGGCAGGGATCCGGTGGGCGCCCCCGCCACGACGCCGAACGAGGCCACCGAGGCGACCGCCAGGCCGCCCACGATCGCGGGCCGCGGCCGCAGCGCGGGCAGCGCCAGCTGGCTGACGGCCCCGGCCACCAGCACCAGGAATCCCGCGGCGCCGACCAGCGCGTAGTTGTCGATCTCCAGGGTGCGCACCACGAACACCGGGATCAGCGACAGGGCCACGGCGTCGAACAGCGAGAACAGCATCCCGGAGGGCACCAGCACCCGCCAGAACACCGCCCGCTCGGCGGCGGGCACCCCCAGGCGCAGGCTCAGCGGCCGCGAGGAGCGCTCCTGGACCGTCTCGGGCAGGCTGAGCACGCCCGCCGCCGCGATCGCCAGCGCCACCAGGTGGAGCTCGAACGGCAGGCGCAGCGGGTGGTCGGCCCACTCGGCGATCAGGCCCCCGAGCCCCGGCCCGAGCCCCAGGCCCAACCGCACCGAAACCGAGCCCAGCGTGGCCACGAACCCGCGCGTGCCAGGCGGCGCCGCGTCGACCAGGAATGCGGTGCACGTGCCGAAGAAGGCCCCGGTCGCGAAGCCCTGGACCGCGCGGGCGACCAGCAGCCCGGCCAACGGCGGCTCGGTCACCAGGATCACCTGCGCGACGGCGAGCACCCCGATCGCCCCGAGGAGCACCCGGCGTCGGCCGACGCGGTCCGACAGCTGCCCGAGCAGCAGCATCGAGGGCACCAGCGCGGCCACATAGCACCCGAGAAACAGGGTCACGACCGTGTCGCCGAAGCGCAGGCGGTCCTGGTAGAGGGGGATGAGGGGCGTGATCAGGCTGGTGCCGATCGCGAACAGCACCAGCACCATCCAGGTGCGCCAGACCCGGCTCATCCGGACATCACCCAGCACTCCCAGCCGCCCCGGCGGACGACCGCCTGCACGCGCAGGCCCCGGGCGCGGTACAGGTCGGCGACCCGCCGCCCCTGGCCGGGGCGGAGACCCGACAGGACCGCCGCACGCGGGTGTGCATGCATGCATGCATCCAACGCCAGGTGACCCGCGAGGGGCAGGTTGGCGAGCAGCACCGCCCCCCCGACCCCGGGTGCGAGGGCCTCCGCCGGCGCCGCGCGCAGCTCGGCCGTCCCCGCCAGGCCCGCGGCCGCCAGGCATGCGCGGGCATGGGCGACGGCGCCGGGGTCCAGATCCACCGCGCGCACCGGGCCGCGCCCCAGGCGTAGCCAGGCCTGCGTGAGCAGACCGGCGCCGCAGCCGACGTCGAGCGCCGGTCCCCGCGGCAGGCGCGCGAGCGCCGCCAGGCACATGGCGGTGGTGACGTGGCCGACCGGGCCGAAGCCCTCGCCGGGGGTCACCAGCAGCTCGCGCACGCCCGGGGGCGCCGCGGCGTGACCCGGGGAGCGCAGGTACCAGCCGCCCAGCCAGGCGGCGGGCGGATCGGGCCAGCCCGGCACCCGCTCCAGGTGGGTGACCGGCACCGGGCAGCGCCGCAGGGCGGCGCCCGCCTGCTCGCCGCCGGCGCGGGGGGCGCACACGAGCCCGTCCGCCTGCCAGGCCACCGGCTGCAGGGGCGCCAGCGCCGGCCACACGCGCGCCAGGGCGGCCGGCGCGCCGGCGATGTGCAGCCCCGGAGGCAGCGGCAGGGGGCCGGTAGGGTCCGCCCCGATGGGGGATCCGGCGGAGGCGGTCACGCGTGCGGCGGCGGCGGGCTCGGCCGTCACGGCCATGTCCCTGGACGCACGGCTGGCCTGCGCCGCCCGCTCACGGGCGCTCCTGGCCGCGGCGGCCGACGCGGTCGTGGATGCGGCGGTGGCCGAGGCGGGTACGCCCCGCCGGTTCGCCCGGCGCGAGGTGGACTCGGCGCTCGGGCTGCTCGACGCCCTGCCGGCCCTGGCCGAGGCGATCCGCCCGCGCGCGGTGCCCGCGGCGTCCGGCACCACCACGCTCGAGTGGATGCCCTTCGGGGTGGTGTTCGGCTGGCACGCGGCCAACTCGCCCGTGTGGGTCCCGACGCTGGTCGCGTCGTCGGCGCTGGCCGGGGGCAACACGGTGGTCTGCCGTCCCTCGCGTCGCTGCCGGCGCACCACCGGGGTGGTGCTCGCGGCGCTGGCGGCCGCCTGGCCCGCCGACGCCCTGGTGGTGCTGGACGACCCCGACCCGGTGCGCGGCGAGGCGCTGATCGGCCATCCCGAGGTGGGCGCGGTCGTCGCGCACGCCTCCACCGCCACCTGCCGGCGCCACCTGGCACGGCTCGCCGAGGCCTGCGCCGCCGGCGCCCCGCTGCGCCCCTACATCCCCGAGGCCTCGGGCAACGACGCGATGATCGTGCTGCCCGGTGCCGACCCCGCCCGGGTGGCCGAGGCCGTCGCGCTCGGGGGGTACGCCAACGCCGGCCAGCTGTGCATGTCGGCCAAGCGGCTGATCGTGGACCGCACCGCATGGCCGGATCTGCGCGGGCCCCTTGCCGCGGCGATCGGCGCCCTGGTGGTGGGCGACCCCGACGACGAGCGCACGGACATCGGGCCGCTGGCCGAGGGACCGGCACGGACGCAGGCGCGCGCCGCGCTCGCCGAGGCGCGCGCGGCCGGGGGTGAGCTGGTGGTGGGGGAGGGGGAGCGCGGCGGCCTGTTCACGCCCACGCTGGTGCTGCTGCCCCGCCCGGTCCACGCCGCGCTGATGCTCTGGCGCGAAGAGGTGTTCGCGCCGCTGCGCTCGGTGGTGCTGGCCGACGGCCCCGAGGACGCGCTGGCGCTCGCCAACGACAGCGTCTACGGGCTCGGGGCGTCCGTGTTCGGCGGCGCCGGCGCGGCGCGCGACCGGGTGGTCGCCGGGCTGCGGGCGGCGCGGGTGGTGGTCGACGAGGGGCCGCTCTACCAGGACGCCCACCTGGTGGTGGGCGGGGTGGGCGACAGCGGCCTGGCGGGCGCCCGTCCCAAGATCGAGCAGCTGGTGTGGGCGCGCCGCACCCATCGCGCCGCCGGGGGCTAGCCGTCGGCGGGCAGCTCGGGCGCGGTGTCGCGCGCGACCGAGCGGACCCGCCAGGCGGGGCGGTAGTGGGGCAGCGCCTGGACCTCGCGGTGCGCGAGCCGCCGGGCGCTGGCCGCATCGGCGGCCCAGATCTCGCACTCGTGTACGTCGTGGCGCTCGAAGCGGTCCTCGTGTGCCTCCCAGAGGGCGAAGGTGACCAGGTAACGCCGGGTGCCCGGGGCCCGCGGCGTCAGCGGCCGCAGGACGCCCAGCGACCACACCGACCCCTCGCCGGCGCTGCGGGTCTCCTCGCGCCGCCGCGTCAGCGCCGCCTCGGCGGCGCGCCGGGCTTGGTCGAGGTCGGCGGCCTCGATGGCCAGCCGCCCGGCGACGCGGGCCCGCGACGAGCCCGGCGGGCGGCGCAGCAGCGTGACCTCCCAGGCGGGGACGGGGACGGTCACGCGTGCGGTGCGGGCAGGGGCGTGTGCGGGGACCGGCGCCGGCCGGTGCATCAGCCGGCCGGGGACTCCTCGATGCGCACGCTGCGTACCCGCTGGTCCTCGCGGGGGCGGTCCCCTCGGGCGGTGGGGGTGGCCTCGATCGCATCCACCGCCTCCATGCCCGCGACCACCTCGCCGAAGCCCGTGTGGGCTCCGTCCAGATGCGGCGTCGCGTCGGCGGTGACGATGAAGAACTGGCTGCCGTTGGTGTTCGGGCCGGCGTTGGCCATCGCCAGCGTCCCGCGCACGAGCGGCCGGGGGTTGATCTCGTCGGCGAACGTGTACCCCGGGCCGCCGCGGCCGGTGCCCTGGGGATCGCCGCCCTGGATCATGAAGCCGCGGATCACGCGGTGGAACACGGTGCCGTCGTAGAAGCCCTGCGCGGCCAGGCCGACGAAGTTGCCCACCGTCTGGGGCGCTGCGTCCGCCCACAGGCGGATGCGGATCTCACCCGCATCGGTGTCCAGGACGGCGGTGTAGGCGGTGCCGGGATCGGCGGGCGGCGGCAGGGTCGGCATGCGGCGGGCTCCTGGCAGAGGGGTTCGGCCGGATCATCGCAGGGGCGCCCCGAAGATTCGCGGCGTGACGACCGGCCGCGCGAACTCGACCGTCGGGGGGGTTTCATTTCCCCCGCCCGGGCGTACAACGGCACTGTTGGAAGGACGGTGGCCCGTGGGTCGAGGGAGTGAGCGCGGACGTTTGCGGCGCGCCTGTGTGGCGGGCGCCGTTGCCGTGTTCGGCCTCATGCTCCCCGCCGGCGCCTTCGCGGCGCCCCTGGTGGCCACCGATGTCGTGTCCGAGACGGCCCCGCCGGTCGTCGGCGACGCCGGCGCGCACGTCGTGCGCGCCGCGGCGCCCGCGCCACCCCTTGCGCCGCGCCCCGCCGCCCCGGTGGCGGAGCAGGTCACCCCCGTGGTCGCCCCGGTGGTGCGCACGGTCGCCCCGGTGGCCGATCGGGTGGCCCCGGTGGCGGAGCCCGTGGCGCGCACGGTGGCACCGGTGGCCCGGCCGGTGGTCGAGCAGGTCGTTCCGGTCGCCCGGCCGGTGGTCGACACCGTCGCCCCGGTCGCCGCGCCCGTGGCGCGCGCGGTGGCGCCCGTCGCCCGGCCGGTGGTCGACACCGTCGCCCCGGTCGCCGCGCCCTCGGGCGCGGCGCCGGCCCTCCGTCCGGCCGCCCGGGTCGTCACCCCGGTGACCGATCGACCGCCGCCCGTGGCCGCGCCGGCGGTCGCCGCCCCCATGGCGGGTACCGCGGCCGCGGAGCCGGCGCTGCCGGCACCCGCCGCCGCCGGGCGCGCGACCGATGCCGCGCCACGGGCCTCGCGCGCAGGCCGCGCCCCGCCGCTCCCCGCCGCCCGCGTGACCCCGGCGGTGGCGTTGCCGCAGGCAGATGCGCGCCCCTCCGGTGGGTCGCCATTCGCGGGTGCGCCCGCTGCGGCGGATGCGGCGGACCTGTCGTCCGCCGCCGCGGCCCGCAACGCGTCCCCCGCGGTGCCCGCGCGCGGCCCCGATCCGCCGCCTGTGCCGGTCCCGGCCGGGTCGACGGGCGTCGCCGGACCGCCGGGGCTCTCGCTTCTCCTCTTCGCCGCCCTGGTGGGCCTGCTCGCGGTGTCCGCACCCGGGGGCTGGCGACGGGTCGTGCCCCTCGTCGTGGGACGTCCCCCTGCGGCGCTCGTGCTTCTGACGGAACGGCCTGGCTGAGTCCCCGCGGGGGCCCACGCCAGACGCCCGGCCGATCCCGGCCCGGGCGGTCATCCGTTCCGATCAGAGAGGTACCGACACCATGAGGTTCCGCATCGTGGGCGCCTGCGTGATGGCGCTCGCCCTGGGCAGCGGCTCCGCGCTCGCCACCTCGGCCGGCCCGCCATCCGGCGGCAACTCGGCCAGCCAGTCCAACGCGACCACCCAGGTCGTGCCCGTGGCCGTCTCGGCCCCGATCACCGCGCCGGTGAACGCCGCCGTGCCGATCGCCGTCGGCGGCTCCAACGGCGACACCACCCAGTCCAACGACACGGCCGTCGACGGTTCGGCCACCAACAACCGCACCACGCAGGTGGCCCTGCAGTCCTCCGGCGGTGACGCGAAGCACCACAAGGGCTCCGGCTCCGGCGGCAACTCGGCCAGCCAGTCCAACGCGACCACCCAGGTGGTGCCCGTGGCCGTCTCGGCCCCGATCACCGCGCCGGTGAACGCCGCCGTGCCGATCGCCGTGCTCGGCTCCAACGGCGACACCACCCAGTCCAGCGACACGGCCGTCGACGGTTCGGCGACCAACAACGCGACCGACCAGGTGATCGTCCAGGACGCCGGCAGCAACGGCTCCAACTCGGCCAGCCAGTCCAACGCGACCACCCAGGTGGTGCCCGTGGCCGTCGCGGCCCCGATCACCGCGCCGGTGAACCTCGCCGTGCCGATCGCCGTGCTCGGCTCCAACGGCGACGTCACGCAGTCCAACGCGACCTACGTGGACGGCTCGGCGACCAACAACCGCACCGGCCAGACGATCGTGCAGGCGACGCGTCCGCACGGTGGGAAGGGCTGCACCGACGCCGCCGGCGCCGGCAACAGCGCCAGCCAGTCCAACGCCACCACGCAGGTGCTGCCGATCGCCGTCGCGGCCCCGATCACCGCGCCGGTGAACCTCGCCGTGCCGATCGCCGTGCTCGGCTCCAACGGCGACGTCACGCAGTCCAACGCGACCTACGTGGACGGCTCGGCGACCAACAACGCGACCGACCAGGTGATCGTCCAGGGTGTCGGCGCCGACGACGGGCACAAGAACGGCACGGCCCTGTCGGCCCAGGACGACGGAACCGCCCCCTCCGGCGGCATCACGCAGTCCAACGAGACCTACGTGGACGGCTCGGCGACCAACAACCGCACCGAGCAGCTGATCGTGCAGGGCGCCGGCCTCAACTCGGCCTCGCAGTCGAACGCGACCACGCAGCTGATCCCGATCGCCCTGGCGCTGCCGATCACCGCGCCGGCCAACCTGGCCGCCCCGGTCGCCCTCGGCCTGCCCGCCCTGCCGACCCTGCCCCTGCCGGCCCTGCCCGTCGGGGTCTGACCACCACGCGGGTGCACTGATTCCGTCCACCGGGTGCGGGCCCTCGGGCCCGCACCCCGACCTTTGGGAGGCGCTCGGGAACGGTTCTTATGTCGCACACGGTCAGACGGAGCCCGTCCCCCTACGCGCCCTGCCCCTCCCGGAAGCCCGCGCCGAGCCGCTCGGCCAGCGCGATCACCGCCAGATGGGTGTTGGCCGAGGGCACCCGCGGGATGACCGACGCGTCCATGCACCACAGCCCCCGCAGGCCCATCACGGCGCCGCGGGCGTCGACGACGGCCATGGGGTCGCCGGGGCGTCCCATGCGCAGGGTCCCGACCGGGTGGTGGAAGGTCTCGACCGTGCGCAGGGCGTGATCGGGGTCGTCCTGGTTCGGCCAGGGCCCCAGGACCTCGGCCAGGGGCGCGGTGCGCGCCAGCGCCATCAGCTCGCGGCCGGCGGCGACCGCCACGGCCCGGTCGTCGTCGCGCTCCAGCCAGCCCATCCGCAGGGTCGGCTGCAGGCGGGGGTCGCGACCCTGCAGCGCGACGCTCCCCGCGCGCCCGCGGGCGTCGGCGACCTGGATGTTGAGGTCGGTGAACCGGTGGCCGGCGCGGTCGACGCCCGCGTAGGGCATCACCTGGAACAGCCTCCCCTCGCCGCCCACCTCGGCCTCGGCGGTCAGCAGCACCTGGATCCACGGGTGCGGCCAGCTGGGCACGGGCGTGTCGATCCAGAACCGGTAGGAGATCTTGGGGTGGTCCTGCAGGCCCCGCCCCACCCCGGGCAGCTCGTGCACCAGCGGGATCCCGTGCGCGGCCAGCGCCTCGGGGGGTCCGACGCCGGAGCGCATCAGCAGCGCCGGTGAGCTGTAGGTGCCCAGGCAGGCGATCACGTGGTCGGCCTCCAGGACGAGGGAGTCGCCCGCGTCGGTGAGCGCCTCGACGGCCACCGCGCGCCCCTCGCGCACCCGCACCCGGTCGCAGGTCACCCCGGTCACCAGGCGCAGGTTGGGCCGCGCCAGCGCCGGGTCCAGGTGGGTGTCGGCCGGTGTGACGCGGCGGCCGCCGACCATGTTGAAGGTCGCCGGCCCCACGCCCACCGCCCCGGGGGCGTTGTGGTCGTCGACCCAGGCGTGTCCGCGGGCCAGCGCCGCCTCGGCGAACCGCTCCAGCAGCGGGTACCACTCCTCGCGCGGGTAGCGGTTGATCGGGATCGGCCCCGCGTCGCCGTGCCATGGCCGGTCGCCGAACTGGCCGTCGCGCTCGATCGCGCGGAACCAGGGCAGCCAGGTGTCCCAGCCGTAGCCGTCCACGTGGACGTCCCACTCGTCGTAGTGGGCGGGCATGCCCCGCAGGGCGATGGTCGCGTTGGTGACCGACGACCCCCCCACCACCCGGCCGCGCGGCACGTGCACGAGCCGTGGCGAGGCGCCGGCCTGGGCGTGCCAGCCCCAGTCGTGGGTCTCGTTGATGATCCGGTAGGCGTGGGTCAGCTCAGGCGGCCACCGGCCCGGGGCGTAGTGGGGACCCGACTCCAGCAGCACGACCTCGGTGCCGGGGTCCTCCGACAGGCGGGCCGCCAGCACGCAGCCGGACGTGCCGGCCCCGCAGATCACGACGCGCATCGAATCCCGCCCGTCGCGGCCGTCAGCCGGCGGCCAGCCGCCCGCCGTCGACCAGCAGCACGTGTCCCGTGATGAACCCGGCCGCGTCGCTCAGCAGGAACAGGATCGGCCAGGCGGCCTCGTCGACGGTGCCGACCCGCCCCAGCGGGCTCTTGGCCACCAGCCGCTCGCGCAGCGCGGGGTTGGCCTGAAACAGCGCGTCGACCATCTCGGTGGCGATGGTGCCCGGCGCGACCGAGTTGACCAGCACCCCGGCCGGCCCGAGCTCGACCGCGAGCGTCCGGGTGAGCGCGTCCAGAGCCGCCTTGGAGGCGTTGTAGGGACCGATGTTGGGCAGGCCTGTGAGCCCGGCGATCGAGCCGAGGTTGACGATCCGCCCCCCCGTCCCCTGGTCGGTCATCACCCGCGCCGCCCCGCGCGCGAAGGCCGCGGCGCCGAGCAGGTTGACCCGCAGCACCTCGTCCCACTCCGACAGCGGCGTCTCGGTCACCGGGTGGTAGAAGGGGTTGATCCCGGCGTTGTTGACCAGGCCCCACAGGGGGCCGAGCTCCTCGGCGGCGTCGAGCGCCGCGGCGACCGTGTCGGTGTCGCCGACGTCGCCGACCACCGTGCGCACCGGACCCGCCAGCTCGCCGGCGAGGGCGTCCAGGTCCCCCGGCGAGCGGGCGACCAGCACCAGGGCGGCGCCCAGGCGCGCGGCGTGGCGGGCGACGCCGGCGCCGATCCCGCGTGAGGCACCGGTGACGATGATCACGCGTCCGTCGAGTCGGTAGGGCTCGGTCACCGACGGGGGAGTCTAGCGTCCCACCCGCCGGTAGACTGATCCCCGGTCACATGCGGTTTTCTCGAGTCGCGAAGGCGCCTGGTCGCCGTCTGGGGGGAGCTTGATGGCAGGTCTCAGCTACGCATTCACCGAGGAGCAGGAGGACCTGCGCGCGATGGTGCGCGAGTTCGCGCAGGCCGAGGTCCTCCCCCTGGTCGAAGAGGCGGAGCGGCACGAGAAGTTCCCGGTCGAGCTGATCCCGAAGCTCGGCGAGCTCGGGCTGCTCGGCATCGTGTTTCCGGAGGAGTACGGCGGCATCGGCGCCGACAAGGTGACCGAGTGCATCTTCGTGGAGGAGATGGCCAAGGTGTCCGCCGGCATCACCGCCTCGGTGAACGCCCACGCGGACCTGGCCGCCTTCCCCATCTACAAGTTCGGCACCGACGCCCAGAAGGAGCGCTACCTGCCGCGCTCGATCGCGGGCGAGATCATCGGGGCGTACGCGATCACCGAGCCCAACACGGGCTCCGACGCCGCCGGCCTGGCCACGCGCGCCGAGCGCCAGAACGGCGGCTACGTGATCAACGGCCGCAAGAACTTCATCACCAACGGCACCATCTGCGACTACTGCCTGGTGGCGGCCTACACCGACCGCTCCCGCCGCGGCGAGGGCATCAGCGTGTTCATCGTGGACCGCGACACCCCCGGCTTCGAGGTCACCCGCAAGCTGGAGAAGATGGGCCACCGCTCCTCCGACACCGCCGAGCTGGTGTTCGAGGACTGCCATGTGCCCGAGGAGGCGCTGCTCGGCGGCAAAGAGGGTGCGTTTGGGGCCCTGATGGAGGCGCTCATCACCGGCCGCGTCTCGCACGGGGTCAAGTCGGCCGCGATCGCCGAGGCGGCCTTCGAGGCCGCCCGCAAGTACGCGCTCGAGCGCGAGGCCTTCGGCCGGTCGCTCAGCAAGTTCCAGGCGATCCGCTTCAAGCTGGCCGACATGGCCACCCGGATCGAGGCGGCCAAGAGCCTCGCCTACAAGGCCGCATGGCTGTACTCGACGGGGCAGCCGTGCGTGAAGGAGGCCTCGATGGCCAAGTACTTCTCGGCCGAGGTCGCCGACTACGTCTGCCGCGAGGCCGTGCAGATCCACGGCGGCTACGGCTACATCGTCGAGTACCCGGTGGAGCGGTACTACCGCGACGCCAAGCTGGCCTCGATCACCGAGGGCACCAGCGAGATCCAGCAGCTGATCATCAGCCGCGAGATCGGTCTGTAGGACCGGCGCGGCGCCGCCCGGGGCAACCCCGGGCGGCGCCCCCTCCTACGCGGCGGCGCGGACCGCGCGCAACCGCGCGACGGCCCCCGCCAAGCCGGTGGCCGCCCGGGCAACCACACCGGGGGGCGCCGGGCGCGCGAGGGCCTGCTGCAGGCCGGCGACGCGCCGGGCGAGCTGGTCGCGCTCGGCCTGCACCCGGGCGAGCTCGGCGGCCGTGCGCTCGAGTCGCTCCCGCAGGGCGTCGGCGTCGGGGGCGGTGCTGCGCCGGCCCTGCAGGGCGGCGACCGCGTCGGGGTCGATCAGCGTGCGCTGGGAGCCGGCCGGGCCGACGGTGGTGCCGGCCAGCCGGCCGGACTTCAGGTAGCGCCAGACCGTCCGCTCCGACACGCCGAGCGCCTCGGCGGCCTGGGCGACGGTGAGGGGTGAGGTGAGGGTGGCATCCATGTCCACCCGGTTCGCCGCGGGGCGTCCGACTCCTGGTCGGACGCCCGTGACACGGCGTCAGTTCGCCGTCAGCCCGCCTGTGGCGTGCGCTGGATCAGCATGTTCCACTGACCGCGCTGGACGACCTTGTCGTCCTGGTTCAGGACCTCGATCTCGTAGATGCACCACCCCTGGGCGGGGTTCTTGTGCTCGGACTTCTCGCCGATCACGCGACGCACGCGCACCGTGTCGCCGAAGAACACGGGGGCGCGGAAGGCCCACTCCTTGAGGCCCACGAACGCCGCGGTGGCGATCTTGGGCTCCATCTTCTCCACCTGCAGGCCGGTGGCGATCGAGGTCACCAGCATTCCGTGGGCGACCCGCTTGCCGAACACCGACTCCTTGGCCCGCACCTCGTCGATGTGGAACCAGTTGAAGTCGCCGGACACGCCGCAGAAGTTGACGACGTCGGCCTCGGTGATCGTGCGGTTCAGGGACACCGCCTCGTCGCCGGGGTTCAGCTCTTCCCAGTACAGACGCTCTGCCACTCGGCCTCCTTGTCGGACGGGTCGGATCGACCGCGGGCACGATACGGGAGCGTCGCGCGCCCCGGGGGCGGGTGCCCCCCGGGGCGCGTCGCGCCGCGTGCGCTAGAGGTTCTCGACCGCCCGACGGATGCGGTCCAGGCCCTCCTCGAGCAGGTCGTCCGGGCAGGCGTAGGTGAGCCGGATGTGGCCCTCGCCGCGGTCGCCGAAGGCGGTGCCCGCCACGACGCCCACCTGGTACTCCTCGATGAGGTAGTCGGCGAACTGCTGGGCGGTCATGCCCGTGCCGCGGATGTCGGGGAACACGTAGAACGACCCGTCCGGGGTGGGGCACTCGATGCCGTCAATCTTGTTGAGCAGTGCGACGGTCTTGTCGCGCTTGCCCTCGAGGCGCTTGGTCTGCACCTCGACGTGGTCCTGCGGGCCGGTGATGGCGGCCAGCGCGGCCAGCTGCACGAACGCCGGCACGTTGGTGACCGAGTTCTGCTGGAAGATGTCCATGGCCGTGATCAGCTCCTTGCTGGCCACGCACCAGCCGATCCGGAACCCGGTCATGATGTAGGTCTTCGAGAAGGTGTCGACCAGGATCGACCGGTCGGCCATGCCGTCGACGGCCGCGATCGTCTTGTGCTGGGCCGGCGAGTAGACCATGTGGCTGAAGATCTCGTCCGTGAGCACCATCACGTCGTGCTCCTGGCAGATCGCCGCGATCTCCTCGAGCTGCCCGACGACCATGCCGTTGGGGCGCTGCGGGGAGTTGATGATCAGCATCTTGGTGCGCGGCGTGATCAGGCTGCGCAGGCTGTCCAGGTCGAAGTGGAAGTCCGGCTCGACCAGGGGCGCGTAGACCACCTGCCCGCCCGCGTAGGTGATCCAGAACTCGTCCGGCGGGTAGCCGGGGTTCGGGAAGATCACCTCGTCGCCCTGGTCGACGATCGTGAGCAGGGACTGGGTGAGGGCGTGCTTGGCCCCCATCGTCACCAGCACCTCCTCCCGGGTGGTGGGGCGACCACGCTTGGTCGCCTCCTCGGCGATGGCGTCGCGCAGCTCGGGGAGGCCGGGGCCCGGCACGTAGCGGACGTGGCCCTCGTGGACGGCGCGCGCCGCGGCCTCGTAGATGTGCGGGGCGGGGTAGAACTCGTCGCCCTGGAAGTCACCCTTCTCGAAGTGGATGACCTTCTTGCCCGTCTCGCGCTCCAGCGCCTCGGCCTTGCGCATCGAGGCCCACTGCTTGGGCAGCACGAAATGCGAGGTGCGGCTGGACAGACGAAGCGGTGATTTCGCGGCGGTCGCCATACGGCGTTCTCCTTCAGGGGTTTCGTTTCGGACTCGGCCTGTGCGGTGACGGCTCACCGCGCCGCGGGACGCGCCAGCGGCAGTGACGGCGCGGTGCGGATCCGCACCGCGCCCGTCGTGGCGTAGGCCACGGACTGGTGTGCGCCGAGGCGGCGCGACAGGCCGCGCGCGGCGGCCATGACCATCTCGGCCAGCTGGTCCACCCGCTCCGGGGTGACCCGGGTGACCGGGCCGCCGATGCCCATGGCGGCCACCACCCGACCGGTGTGGTCCCAGACGGGGGCGCCGATGCAGCGCAGCCCCTCGTCGTACTCCTCGTTGTCGATCGCATACCCCCGCTCACGGATGAGCGCCAGCTCCGAGGCCAACTGCTCGGCGTCGGTGATGGTGTGGGGGGTGTACCCGGCCAGGCCGCGGTCGGCGACGATCCGGGTGATCTCCTCCTCGGGCAGGTAGGCGAGCAGCACCTTGCCCAGGTTGGTGGCGTGCACCGGGTAGCCCCGGCCGACCGCCGACGGGATGCGCAGCGCACGCCGGGCCTCGACGCGCTCGACGTAGATCGCCTCCCCCCCGTCGAGCACGGCCAGGTGGCCGGTCTCCCCGGAGTCCCGCACCAGGCCCTCCAGAAAGGGCAGGGCCTCGTCCCAAAGGTCCATCCGCTGCATCACCAGCCCGCCCAGCTCGAAGATGCGCAGCCCCAACCGGTAGCGGCCCGATCGCGGGTTGCGCTCCACCATGCCGGCCGCCTCCAGGTTGACCAGGAAGCGGTGCACGGTGGACTTGTGCAGCCCCAGGCGCTCCGCCAGCTCGCTGACGCGCAGCTCGGGCTGCTCGGCCGAGAAGGCGTTCAGGATCGCGACGGCCCGCTCGATCGCCTGGATCCGGTAGCGACCGTCCTGGGCGGGACGGTCGTCCTCGGTGCGGATGTGGGTCAGCTGCTCCATCGTGGGTCTCACAATGAGAGACGACGTCTCGTAACCGATGAGACGAACTTTTTCTACACACCGTTCTTCCCCGCAGCAAGGAGAACGACCCGTATGCCGAACAAGCGTCTCGTAGAGTAAGACACCAGAACCAGATGTCGTCCTTCGATGACGCCGGTAGACTGACCCGGCCCACGGGACATCGCGACAGTCGCCACGAGGGGGCGGAAGTGGATCACACGGACGAGATCAGGGGGGCCGGGCCCGCGTCCCGACCCGCGGCACCGGCCCTCGACGGGCTGCGTCCGGCGCTGCGGGAGGCCGTCGAGGCCGCTCTCGACGGCGCCCGGCTCGACCGCCGCCACGCCATGGCGCTGGCCGACGTGCGGGGTGCCGAGCACCCGGCGGTGTGGGCGGCGGCGGCCGTGCTGCGCGACCGCGGCCGGCCGCGCGAGGTCACCTACTCGCGCAAGGTCTTCGTCCCGCTCACCAACCTCTGCCGCGACGCGTGCTCCTACTGCACCTTTGCGCAACACGAGGACTCCCCGCGGGCGCACACCATGAGCCCGGACGAGGTGATGGCGCTGGTGGAGGCCGGCGCCCGGCGGGGCTGCAAGGAGGTGCTGTTCTGCCTGGGCGACCGCCCCGAGGCGCGCTGGCCGCGCTACCGGGAGGTCCTGCGCCGCTTCGGGCACGAGACCACCCACGGCTACCTGGTGGCCATGTGCCGCGAGGTGGTCGAGCAGACCGGCCTGCTGCCCCACCCGAACGCCGGCGTGCTGTCGCGCCGGGAGCTCGCCGAGCTCAAGGAGGTCTCGGCGAGCCAGGGGCTGATGCTGGAGTCCGTGGCCGAGCGGCTGTGCGCACCGGGCGGTCCCCACGCCGACGCCCCCGACAAGCGCCCGTCCACGCGCCTGGCGATGATCCGCAAGGCGGGCGAGCTGCAGATCCCGTTCACCAGCGGGATCCTGATCGGCATCGGCGAGACCGCGGCCGAGCGCATCGAGGCGGTGCTGGCGCTGCGGGACCTGCACGAGACCCACGGGCACCTGCAGGAGGTCATCGTGCAGAACTTCCGCGCCAAGGAGGACACGCCGATGGCCGCCGCCGGCGAGCCCGGGCTGATCGAGCTGATGACCGCCTGTGCGATCACCCGCCTGATCATGGGCCCGGCGATGAGCATCCAGGCACCGCCCAACCTGTCGGCCGACTACGGGCCGCTGCTGCTGGCGGGCATCAACGACTGGGGCGGCATCTCCCCCCTCACCCCCGACTTCATCAACCCCGAGGCCCCCTGGCCCAACCTCGACCGGCTCGCGCAGCTGTGCGCCGAGGCGGGCTACCCGCTGCGCGAGCGGCTGACGATCTACCCGGGCTACGTGGACGACGACGCCTGGGTCGCCCCCGGGATGCGCGATCCCGTCCGCAGCCTCGCCGACCCCGTCAGCGGGCTCGCCCGCGAGGCGGTGCCCGCGTGACCGTCACCTTCGTGCGCCGTGCCCGCCCCGGTGCCGACGCGGCCGCCGGACGCCCCGCCGGCCTGACCACGCTCGAGGGCGGCCTGGACGCCGCCGGGGTCGCCGGGGCACTGACCGCGGGCCTGCTGCCCGTGGACACCTCCGCCGCCTGCACCGCGGCCGCCGCCTGGATCGCCGACCCCGCCCGGGCACTCGCCCTGGGCGAGGAGGGCATCCCCGGCTGGCGGCTGACCGTGCGCCATGCCGGCAGCCGTGCCGAGGTGCTCGACGCCCTCGCGCGCACGGGGGCCCCCTGGCTGCGCACCACCACCGACCGGGTCGCCGAGGCCGCCTCGATCACCGATCTGCCCGGCCTCGACGCCGTGGTCTCGGTGGAGGTCGACGACCTCGACGCGGCCGTCGCGGCCGTCCGCGCCGGGGCGCTCGACCTGGTGATCGGCGGGTGGTCCGACGACGCGCTCGGCGCCCTCCGCGACGCGCTCGCCCCCGCGCGGGTCGTGGAGCGCACCGCCCTGCCGCTGGGCGTGGAGATCGACGCCGCGCGCGCGGCGCTGCCCGCCGCTGCCTTCACGGCCTGGTGCCACCTCACCGACGGCGCCGGTGCGGCGCGGCCCCGCTACGTCTGGGCACCCGGGCGCGACATGGACCCACCGGTGCCGGCACGGCGGCTGTCGGCCGAGTGGGCCGACGCGGCCTGGACCGGCGCGGCCCCCGAGCCGTCGCTGGAGGACCTCCACCCCACCCTGGCCGGGATCCTCGAGCGATCGCTGGCCGGCACGCCGCCCACCCGCGACGAGGTCGAGGCCCTGTTCCGGGCCCGCGGCGCGGAGGTCGAGGCGATCGCCGGGGTGGCCGACACGCTGCGCGAGCGGGCCTGCGGCGACGTTGTCACCTACGTGGTCAACCGCAACATCAACTACACCAACCAGTGCTACTTCCGGTGCGGCTTCTGCGGCTTCTCCCGCGGGCCGAAGTCGGCCGGGTTCCGCGACGAGCCCTACATCCTCGAGACCCACGAGGTGGTGCACCGCTCGGTGGAGGCCTGGGAGCGGGGCGCCACCGAGGTGTGCCTGGTGGGCGGCATCCACCCCCGGTTCACCGGCGACTTCTACGCCGGGGTGCTGGAGGCCATCAAGGCGCGGCTGCCCGAGATGCACGTGCACGGGTTCACGCCGCTGGAGGTCTGGCAGGGGGCCGCCACCCTGGGCGTGAGCGTCGAGCAGTTCCTGACGCGGATGCGCGACGCGGGCCTCGGCACACTGCCGGGCACGGCTGCCGAGATCCTCGACGACGAGGTCCGCGCATTCCTGTGCCCGGACAAGATCACCACCGCCGAGTGGGCGGACGTGATGATCACCGCCCATCGGCTCGGGCTGCGCGCCACCAGCACGATCATGCACGGCCACATCGACCACCCCCGCTCCTGGGCCAACCACTACGAGGTGCTGCGCCGCATCCAGGAGCGCACGGGCGGCTTCACCGAGTTCGTGCCCCTGCCGTTCGTGCACATGGGCGCACCCATCTACCTGCAGGGCCTGTCGCGCCCGGGCCCCACCTGGGACGAGGTGGTGCTGATCCACGCCGTCGCCCGCATCGCCTTCGACGGGCTGATCCCCAACATCCAGGCCAGCTGGGTCAAGCTCGGACTGGGCGGCGGGTCTCGCCTGCTGCAGGCCGGCTGCAACGACCTCGGCGGCACGCTGATGAACGAGAGCATCTCGCGCTCGTCCGGCGCCTCGCACGGCCAGCTGGCCACCCCCGAGGAGCTGGAGGCGGCCATCCGGCGCATGGGGCGCACGCCCGCGCGGCGCAACACGGTCTACGAGCGACTGGAGGCGACCGCCTCCTAGGGGGGCGCCGGGGCTACCCGGCGCCCTGCTGCTTGCGCTCGGCGAGCGCGGCCAGCATCTCCTCGACCTTGCTGAACTTGAGCCGCGGGCGCTGGCCCACCTGGCCGCGCTCCTGCTCGAGCATGTCGATCACCTGCCAGTCGTCGTAGGAGACGAAGTCCTGGCGGCGCTCGCGCAGCAGCCGCTCCAGCACCGCCCGCGGCGGCACGTCGGGCTTGCTCAGCCGGCCGGCCTTGAGGTCGTCCAGCAGCATCTCGACGGTCTCCTGGGAGTCCGGCTTGTTGGTGCCGATGATCCCCCGCGGCCCGCGCTTGATCCACCCCACCACGTACTCGCCGCGGACCACGTCGCCCGAGATCGGGTCCTGGATGCGTCCGGCCTCGTTGGGGATCACCCCGTGCAGGGCGTCGAAGGGGATGCCCGGCAGCGGGATGCCCTGGTAGCCGATCGCGCGGAACACCAGGTCGACGGGGATCGTCTCGGTGTCGTCGGTCACCCGGGCGCGCAGCTGGCCGTCCTCGCCCCGGTAGAGCTCGTTGCGCGCCACCACGAGCGCCTCGACGCGCTCGCTGCCGAGGATCTCCACGGGTGAGACCAGGAAGCGCAGCACGACCCGGCGCGACGCGCCCGAGAGCGGCCTCGCGGCGTAGCGGTTGAGCACCTCGATGTTGGTGTCGCGGGTGCGGTCGGGCATCCGCGCGACCTGGTGGGCGCTCAGGGGGTCGAGGGCGGCCTCGTGCGGGTCCACGACCACGTCGCAGTCGCGGATCTCGCCGAGCTCGCGCAGCTCCTTGGTGGTGAACGCGGCCTGCGCCGGACCGCGCCGGCCGAGCACGATGATCTCGCGGATGCGGCTCTCGGCCAGCGCCGCCAGCGCGTGCTCGGCGATGTCGGTGGTCGCCAGCTCCTCCGGCGGCGAGGCCAGGATGCGGGCGAGGTCCATGGCCACGTTGCCGTTGCCCACCACCACCGCGCGCTCGCCCGACAGGTCAAACGACAGCGAGCGGAAGTCGGGGTGGGCGTTGTACCAGCCCACGAACTCGGTGGCCGAGTGGCTGCCGGGCAGGTACTCGCGCGGGACGCCCATGCGCCGGTCGGTGCGGGCGCCGACCGCGTAGATGATCGCGTGGTAGTAGGCCGACAGGTCCGCGTGGGTGATGTCGCGGCCGAGTTCGACGTTGCCGAAGAAGCGGAACTCCGGATGGGCGGCGATCCGGTCGTACACCCGCGTGACCGACTTGATCTTCTGGTGGTCGGGGGCGACGCCGCCGCGCACGAGGCCGAACGGGGTGGGCAGCCGGTCGTACATGTCGACCTGGACGAACAGGTCGGGCTGGTTCTGCAGGTGCTCGGCGGCGTAGAACCCGGAGGGTCCGGAGCCGACCACCGCGACGCGCAGCGGCTGCGGGGGGGTCCCGAGCGGGCTGTCGGTCAAACGTCCTCCTCGCGACGGCGGATGAGCCGCGCAGCCTAACCCGGCCGCCGGTGCCCGGCCCCGCTCAGCCCCGGAACAGGTCGTGCGCGGCCGCGCGCACGAGCGCCCCGGCGCCGCCCGGCGACGGCCGGGCGACCAGGCCGGAGACCACCACGACCGGGGTGCCCCCCGCCTTGGGCATCAGCAGTCCGGAGGCCGCCGCCAGCTCGTCGGCGAGCGCCTGCTCGGTGGCCACCAGCACGCGGCCCTCCCGGTCGGTCTCCCCGCGCCGGTCGAGCACCGGCTCGATGCCGGCCACGCCGATCGCGATGTTCACCAGGCCGCGGCGGAAGGCCCGGCCGTGGGTGTCGGTGACCACCACCCCGACCCGCCCGCCGACACGGGCCGCGACGGCCGCCTGCAGGCGGCGCGCCGAGGCGTCCGGGTCGCGCGGCAGCAGGATCGCGCACCCCGGGGGGGCGTTGGAGGTGTCGATGCCGGCGTTGGCGCACACGAAGCCGTGATGGGTCTCACAGATCAGGGTGGCGCCGCGGCGGCGCACGATCCGGCGGCTCTCGGCCAGGATCAGTGCGCACAGGCCGGGGTCCTTGCCGGTCAGGCCGGCGAGCGCCCGCGCGCGGGCGTCCGGGGCGACCGCCGCGAGCGCGACCACGCGGCCCTCGGCCTTGGAGACGATCTTGTGGGCCACCACCAGCACGTCGCCCGCCACGACGCCGTCGGCCGCCGCGAGGCCGGCGAGGAGGCCGGGCAGGTCGTCGCCGGGACGCACCTCGGGCACGCCCGGCAGCGCGCGCAGCCTCAGGGGGCCGTCCCCACGGTCAGCCGGCCCGCCAGGCCGTGACGGACGCACACCTCCGTGGTGCGGCACCAACCGTGGGCGCCGGCGGCGATCGGTGCCAGGTCCGCGGGGGTGTCGACGTCCAGGGCGATCCGCGGCAGCGCCAGCTCGGTCAGCACCAGCCCGCGCTCGCGGGCGAGCGCGGCGTGCTGGGCGCGCGAGTCCGGACCCAACCGGGTCGGCATCGCCTCGGCGGGGTCCAGCAGCAGGGCGTTGGTGCCCGTGCCGTCGCGCGAGGGCACCAGCACCACGCCGCCCGCCACGGCCGGGGCGGCGGCCACGATCGCGGCCAGGTCCTCCGGGCGGGTCAGGGGCAGGTCGGCGGTCAGCACCAGCGCCCGCCGGCCCTGGCGGGCGGCGTCGGCGCGCCCGATCGCGACGGCGGCGTTCATCCCCTGGGGTGGCGCGTGGTCCGGCAGCAGCCGGGCGCCGAAGCCCGCGGCCAGCTGCCCCGCCGCGGGATCCGAGGTCACCACCAGGAGCGCGTCCAGCGCCGCGCAGCCCCGGCAGGCGTCGAGCAGGTCGGCCAGCATCGCGGCCTGCAGGTCGCGGCGCTCGGCGGGCGCCAGCACCGCCGCGAGCCGGCCGAGCGCGCGGCCGAGGGGCTTGACCGGGATGACCGCCTGGACGCTCACGCGGCCGCCGCGTCCAGGCACGCGGCCGCGAGGCGGGCCCGCGCGGGGCGGTCGGGCATCAGCGCGTCGGTCAGCACCGGCCGCACGTCGAGGTCGGCCACCGCGTCGGCCTCCCCGGCGTCGCGCGCGTCGAGCACGAACGTCCCCGCGACGTCCGCGTAGATGCGCGCCATCTGGGTCGCCGAGCACTCGGGGTAGCCGGCGCCGGCCAGGAACCGGTGGGCCGGCCCCTCCACGGGACGCCCGCCGATGATCGGGCTGACCGCCACCGTGTCGGCGCGCCGCGCCTGCAGCGCCGCGCGCAGGCCGGGCACGGCCAGGATCGTCCCGATCGAGACGACCGGGCTGGAGGGGGCGATCACGATCCGTTCGGCCGCGGCGATCGCCTCCAGGGCGCCCGGCACCGGCGCGGCCTCGGTGACGCCGTCCATGCGGATGGCGGTGATCTCCTCGCCGGCGCCGTCGCGGACCAGGTACTCCTGGAAGGTCCGCTCCCCCGTCGGCGTGGTGATGCGCGTGCGCACCGGCGCGTCGCACATGGGCAGTACGCGGGCCTCCACCCCCAGGCGCGCGCACAGCTCGGCGGTGACCCGGTGCAGCGGCACCCCCTCGCCGAGGCGGACGGTGCGGTAGAGGTGGGTGGCCAGGTCGCGGTCGCCGAGGCCGAACCAGGCGGGCAGCCCGTAGGTCGCCAGGCCCTCCAGGCAGCGGAAGCTGTCGTCGGCGTAGCCCCACCCGCGCGCGTCGACCACGCCGGCGAGCACGTAGGTGCAGATGTCGAGGTCCGGGCAGACCCGCAGGCCGTAGAAGTCGCCGTCGTCGCCCGTGTTGACGATGGCCGTCAGCGCCTCCTGGCCGACCACCTGGGCGAGCCCGTCGACCATCTTCGAGCCGCCGGTGCCGCCCGACAGGACCAGGATCACGGATCAGGCAAGGGGCGTGCGCTCATCGGGGCCGGGGGATGGTATCCGCCCCCGGGCCCCCGCGCCCACGACGAGCCAGAGCCCGAGCGCCACCCCGACGACGCCCGCCACCAGCGACGCGCCCGGGGTCTCCCCCAGCAGCGGCCAGGCCGTCAGCACGCCGACCACCGGCACCAGGAAGAACCAGGCCGAGACCTCGCCGGCCGGCGCCAGACGCAGGGCCACGTAGAAGAGCGCCAGGGGCGCCGCCGACCCCGCCGCGCCCAGCACCACCACCAGCGCCGCGGTGCTCGCATCGACGTCGACGGGGCCGCGCTCGGCGGCCAGCGAGGCGAGCGCCAGCACCCCGGCGCCCAGCAGCATCTGCCACCCCGCCAGCGCCATCGCCGACCCGGTGCCGCGCAGGCCGCGCACGGCCACCACCGTGCCGATCCCCCAGGCGAAGGCGCCGCCGACCACCACCAGCGCCGCCGGCGACACGGTCGGCGGCCACAGCCGGTCGTCGCCCACCGCCACCGCCACCCCCACGAACCCGACCCCCAGGCCGGTCCACTGCAGCCGCGTGAGCCGGTCGCCGAGGAACAGGGCCCCCAGGGCGGCGACGAACAGCGGGTCGGTGTTGGCCAGCACCGCCGCCAGGCCCGCCCCCTCGTGGGCGATCCCCCAGAAGGTCGCCCCGTAGAAGAGCGTCGTCTGGGTGAGCGCCAGCCAGAACAGGCTCGCCGCCCCGACCCCGGGTGCGACCGGGTGCCCCCGGGCCACCAGCACCGCCAGCACGATCAGCCCGGCGGCGCCCAGCCGCGCGGCGGCGGCGGCCAGCGGCGGCAGGTCGTCCACCAGCCAGGCCGACGGCACGTAGGCGGAGCCCCAGCACAGCATCGCGCCGGCGGCCAGGAGGCCGGGGGACCTCAGTGCTCGACGAGGTTCGACAGGGCGAGGACGACCTCCGACGGCAGGTACGTGACCAGGAACAGCACCAGGATGCTCACCAGCAGCCAGGGGATGATCGTGATCGACAGCCGTTCGATCGGCACCCGGGCGATGCTCGACACCAGGAACAGCACCAGCCCGATCGGCGGGTGGATCAGTGCCAGCACGAGGTTGAACACCATGATCAGCCCGAAGTGCACCGGGTCGATGCCGAACTCGAGCGCCGCCACGGGCGCCAGGAACGGCGCCAGGATGTAGAGCGCCGGCAGGGGCTCGATGAAGATGCCCACCAGCAGCAGCATCACGTTGACCACCAGCAGGAACACGTACTTGTTCGTGCTGATGCCGGTCATGAACTCCTGGAGCGACTCCCCGAACCCGTCGCGGAACAGCGCCTTGGCGAGGATCGTCGAGTCGCCCAGCAACAGCATCACCACGCCCGCCTCGAGCCCGGCCAGGATCAGCGCATCGGGCAGCTGGCGGGGCGAGATGGTGGCGTACATGAACAGCCCCATCCCGATCGCCACCAGCGCCGCCACCGCCGCCGACTCGGTCGGGGTGAACACGCCGGTGAAGATGCCGCCGAGGATGATCACCGGGATCAGCAGCACGGGCAGCGCCGACCGGCTGGTGCGCACCACCTGCCCGATGCCGGCGAACCGCCGCCGCGGGATCATGTCCAGCCGGCGCACGACCACGTAGACGGTCGCGGCCTGGAACAGGAACAGCAGGATCTCGGCGAACACCCCCGACAGCAGCAGCGCCGAGATCGACGCCGAGCCGGGACCGGTGACGATCGCCCCGTAGACGATGAACATCACCGAGATCGGCCCGATCGGGCCCTTGATCGAGGCGCCCGCGACCACCGCGGCGGCCACGTCGCGGCGGTAGCCCTCGCGCTCCATCGCCGGCACCAGGATCGGGGTCATGATCGCCGCATCGGCCTGCGCGGAGCCGGAGATGCCCGAGGCCAGCGCCGAGGTCAGCTGGCAGACGTAGGCCATGCCGCCGCGCAGGTGACCGACCAGCGCGGCCGCGAACGCGATCAGCCGGGTCGACATGCCGCTGGCGTTCAGGACCTCGGCGACCACGAGGAACATCACGATCACCAGCAGCTCGCCGCCACCGGTGAGGCCCATCGCGCCCTGCGTGGTGCTGAACGGGGCGATCAGGTCGGGGCTGGGGTAGAACGACAGCCCCAGGAACTCGGGATGGAGCGCCAGGATCCCGACCACGCTCAGCATGAACACGATCGGCATGCCGGCCAGCGTGAGCGTCACGAAGATGATCCCGAGCACGATCAGCTCGGACACCTGCGTGAACTGCAGCAGCGAGTAGCAGACCGCCCAGAGCACGGCGGCCATCACGAGCGCGCCCCCCAGTCCCTGGGCGGCGTCGCGCAGCCCCGCCCGCCCGCGCGCGGCCACCGGCCGCAGCGCCGTGACCGACTGGGTGAGGTAGTGCAGGGTGATGAAGTAGTAGCCGACGGTCATCGAGACCAGGGCGTAGAAGAGCGCCACCGAGATCGACTGGGCCGTCTGATCGCGCCAGGCCTGCGCGAACGGGAACTGGGTCGCGCGCACGCACGAGTAGGCCAGCAGCACCCCCAGCGACAGGGCCGCGAAGGTCTGCACCGAGCGCTGCCACCCGGCCGGCCCCCGGTGGGAGACGAACGTGATCACGGTGACCGCGCTGCGGCGCACGGCCAGCGAGACGCCCATCCAGATCGCCCACAGGTAGGCGAACCGCGCCAGCTCCTCCGAGCTGAAGATGGAGAAGCCGGGCACGTTGCGCGTGAACACGTTGCCGGCGATCGCGAACATGATCAGCAGCACCGCGCCCACCGTGATCACGCGGGCGATCGCCACCGCCGCGCGCGCGTAGACCTCGAGCACGCCCTCGACGCGCCCGAGCACCTGGGCGACCACGGGCTCGGGCGACCGCGCCGGGGCCTGCTCTGCCGTGGTCGTGGTCATGTGACCGTCCGGGGGAACCGGCCCCCCGGCGGCGGCGCGGCCGGCCGCCGGGGGGACGTCGTCAGAGTCGCAGGTCTATCAGCCTGCCAACTCGCAGGAACCCGTTCGGGAGGTCGGGAACGGCGGCGGTGCCGCCGGGGCCTGCGCGTCCTCCTTCAGGTCCTGGATCTGCTGCAGGAACCGACCGGTGGTCTCGTCCTGCGACAGGGACGTGTACGCCTGCTCGGCCCGGGCCTGCAGGCCCTGCACCTCGGCCGGGGTGGCGGTCACGAACTGCACGCCGCAGTTGACCAACTGCTGCGGCAGGTCCGATCCGGTCGACACGATCTCGATCGAGCGTGCCGGCACCTTGGCCGCCGCATCCCGGAGGATCTGCTGGTCCTCCTCGGACAGCCGCTCCATCACCTGGTTGTTGATGACCAGGGCGGTCGGGAACGGCCACAGGTTGACGTTGCCGGTCACGAACCGCGCGACCTCGTAGTACTTGTTGGTCGCGATCAGGCCGAGGTTGGCCTCCATGCCGTCGACGGTGCCGTTCTTCAGGGCCTGGTACACCTCCGGCAGCGGCAGCGGGTCGGCCTCGGCGCCCAGCGCCTGCAGCCCGGCGGCGAGCACCTTGGACTGCGGGGCGCGGATCTTGGTGCCGCGGAACGACGCCACCGAGTCGAGCGCGTTCTTGGCGCCGACCGGCTTGCGCAGACCACCCTCGTGAATGGTCAGCACGGTCACGTCACCGGCCGTCTCCGACGCCGATTCGGCCATCGCCTGGCCGATCTCGCCCTCGAGGATCTGGCTCTCGAGCTGGTAGTTCGAGACCAGCAGCGGCGCCTGCAGGGCCTGGAAGGCGTTGATGCCCGCCGAGTCCCAGATGGCCGTGGAGATCGTGGCCATGTCCACCGAGCCACCGCGGACGTCCGCCAGCAGCTGGGGCTCCGGCTGCGGGTAGCTCGGCCGCGTGTTGATCGTGATCCGTCCGCCGGAGGCCCGCTCGACCTCCTGCTTGAAGAAGTCGATCGCCTGCCCGTACGGGTGCTGGGCGGTGGTCACGTAGGCGAGGGTCAGCTCGACCGACTCGCCCCCACCCTCCGTGCCGCTGCCCGCCTCGTCGTCGTCGTCGCCACACGCGGCGACGCCGAGCGCCAGGGCAAGCGCCGACACCATCACCAGCACCCGTGTGGTCCACGAGCGTCGTCTCACCATGCGCCCCCTCCAGAACCGGTTGTCCATGTGTCGTTCGCGGCGAGGACGCCCGGGGCCGACGGCACGGCGGGCATCCGGCGCGAGCCTACGGAGCGCCCAAAAAGGTTGTCAACATCGGCACGAAGTCCGTCCCACCAGGTGCGATTCCTCGCACTTTTGCAGGCAGTTCCCGACCTCCTCACCGGGGTGCCCGCGCCCCCTGCGTGGTTGACGCTCGCAGGGTACGTGACATATGCTGCTTTCGACGTCGAGGGCCCCGCCCGCCCGGTCCGCGAGACCGCAGGTGGCAGGTGGACCGCCCGCGACGCCTGCGATTCGTGTGCAGCTGCCTCTTCTATCTAGGGGGACGCCAGCCTATGGCCGAGCAGTTCGCCGTGACCCAGATCCCCGGCGCCGAAACGGGAGAGATCCCGCCCTCGCCGGTGGACCGCGACGAGAAGACCGCGATTATTTACCCGCTGGTCGACCCGCTCTGGGACATCGACACGCTCCCGCTGACCTACACCAACTCCCGTTGGTCGGCTTTCTTCTACCGCGCGGACGAGAAGCACCTCCGCCGGGTTCTTCCCGACTGCCTTGAGCTCGAGGACGACGTCGTCGAGTTCTGGTACGTCGACCACAACCACACCATGCTCGGCCCGTACGGCGAGATGGGTGTGACGGTCGCCGCCTCCTACAAGGGCGGGGACGGCAACAAGACCTACGCCGGGTACTACCCCTACATGTACCTGACGCAGGACGCCGCTATCGACGCCGGTCGCGTGCTGGGCTTCCCCAAGAAGGAGGCCTTCATCCGCGTGCTCGAGCACGGTGGCAACCCGGACGACGGGTACGGGGTCTACGACGGGAAGAACTACCAGTTCGACTACTTCTCGTTCCTCATGATCCGCAACGGCTACGTGCTTCACTCGGCGACGGGTAAGTACGACGATGCGGACCTGTCGGCCAAGCCGGCCTTCTATGGCAACACCGCCTACGGCCGCATGAACATGAAGGTCATCACCTCCCCGGACATCGCTCAGTCCGAGTGGCAGCTGGTGCACCTGCCCTCCCTGGTGACCAAGGACCTGGCCACCGCGATGGGCCGCCCGGACACCGAGGGTTCGCACCGCTTCCAGGTGAAGCCGGAGTCGATCCGCACCGCCTCGCCGGCCAGCATCAACTGGTTCATGCAGGCGACGCCGTACGACAACCTCGGCCACGAGCTGCCTCCGAAGGAGATGATCGGTCTGATGACCTTCTCCTTCGACCTGATCATCCCGGCGGGCGAGGTC
>DATMJR010000307.1:0-11182 GCA_035553775.1 Miltoncostaeaceae bacterium
CCCCTGACGGCGGCGCGGTGGTGGCGGGCGCCGCCGTCAGGGGAGCGGTGGGTGCGGCGGCCTGCGTGGTCGGGTCGACCTCGTCGGACCCGCAGGCGGTCGCCAGGGCGGCGGCCGCGAGCAGCGCGAGGGCGGCGCGGAAGCGGTTGGTCATGGCGGGGAACCCTACCGGGCGCCCGACCCCTCCCCGTGCCCGCGAGGCGTGCCGGCCGCGCGGGCCGCCACCGCCTCGGCCGCCAGGGCGTCGGCGAACTGGCGCGCGGCGCGCGGGGTCGCCCCGCGCTCGCGCGCCCACCGCAGCGCCCGCTCGGCGGCGCCGTCCGGCACCGCGCCCAGGGCGCGCCCGGCGAGGCCCAGCGCCACGGCGAGGTACTCGTCCTGGCCCAGTGCCGGCACGGCGACGCGCAGCGCGAACCGCGTCGCGAGGGCCGCCCGCTCGCCGCGACCGAGCGCCTCCTCGACGTCCTCCTCACGGGCGCTGCGCGTCTCGTGCAGCAGGCGCATGCGGTTGGAGGTGGCCCACACCGCGACGTTGCCCGGCCGGGCCGCGGCGTCCCCCTCCAGCGCCGCCCGGAGCGCCCGGTCGGTCCGCGCGGCCTCGTCGAACACGAGGTCGTCGAGCAGCACCAGGCAGCGGGGGCCCTCGCCGGCGAGGGCCTCGAACAGCGCCGGCAGGTCGGCGACGCGCTCGCGGTCCAGCTGCACCAGGCGCAGGCCCGTGCCCGCCCGGGCCGCCGCGAGGGCCCGCACGGTGGCCGACTTGCCGGTGCCCGGGGGGCCGTAGAGCAGCGCGTCGATGGGCGGACCCCCGGCCACGAACGCGTCCAGGGCCTCCTCCAGCGGCCGCCGCCGCGCCTCGCCGCCGATGAGGTCCGCGGCCGACAGGGGGTCGGCGCGCTCGACCGCGGCGAGCGCACCGGCGCGGAAGCGCAGCACCCGGGAGAGCGCCAGATGGCCGGTGCCCTCGCGCCGGTGGAAGCGCGCGATCTCCACCGCGTGCGCGCCCCAGCCGGGCCGCGCGCCGAGGCGCCCCACCAGCGCGGCGGCCGCCGGGGGCGTCCCGGACGGGGCGCCCCCCCGGTCGCCGTCCGGGCCGGCGGGCGCCGGCAGCGCGGCGGTCAGCCCGTGGCGGGCGAGCAGCGCGGCCAGGTCGGCGTGCGCCAGCCGCCCCAGGGCGTCCAGCTCGGCCGCCGCCTGCCCGACGCGCCCGTCTCCCTCGCCCAGTCCGCGGCGCGCGAGCCGCGCGAAGGGCCCGTCGGAACCGAGGACCAGGCCCGCCACCGCCCGCGGCGGCGGTGCATCGAGTGTGAACAGGGCCGCGGCCAGCCCGGCCGCCGCCGCGCCGTCCCCGGGCGCGGCGAGGGCGCCCTCCAGGGCGCCCACCAGCCCGTGGGCGTCGAGATCGGCGTAGGCGATACGCCGGACCGCGGTGGTCAGCCGCCCTCCGCCCCGGCCGGGACCTCGTACCCCTCGTCCTCGATCGCCCGCACGATCCGGCTCCGCGGCGCCGCGCCGGCGTCGTGCCGCACGGTCACGGTGCGGGCGGCCACGTCCACCTCGGCCGACGCGACGCCCGCGAGGCCGCCGACCGCGCCCTCGATGGCCGTCTTGCAGTGGGCGCACGAGATCTCGGGGACGTGCAGCTGCGTGGTGGTGTCGCTCATGCCCCGAGCGTACCCCGCCCACCGTCCCCGGGAGGCCTCACAGGTGGTGCAGCTCCTCGGGCTCCCCGGCGTCCTCGACGTGCCGCCGGCACACGGGGCACCACAGGCGCACCTCGAGCGGGGTACCGCACAGCTCGTGACGCGGCCCGCCCTCGCCGCGGGCCCCCCACGCCGCCAGCGCGCGCAGGGCGGGCGCCAGCTCGCGTCCGGCCGCCGTGAGCTCGTACACCACCCGGGGCGGCCTGCGGCTGTAGGGCTCGGCGGTGACCAGGCCCCGCGCCGTCATGCGGCGCAGCCGCGCGACCAGGATGTTGGGGGCGATCTCCGGGAGCGCGCGCTGCAGGTCCCCGAAGCGCCGCGGCCCGTCGAGGAGGGCCCCGGCGATCACCAGCGTCCAGCGGTCCCCCACCTCCTCGGCGGCGGCGGCGAGGTCTCCCTCCGGCCCGGGCGGCGGCTCCGCCCGCAGCGGCTCCACCCGGGGCCGGCCCTCCGCGGCCCGCCCGCCGCCGCGCCCCTGCGCCTCGCCCGTGTCGTCCACTCCCTCAGCCTGACAGGCGCGTCGAGTGGCGCCCGGTGTCCCCGTCCCAGCCGGTTGGGGGCCCGGCCCGGGGGCGGGCGCGCGCAGCGGCCGATGCTCTATCGTCATGTCGCTTGCAATTAGCTAGTGAGGTGGAAATGCAGGAGACAGCAGCATTGCTCCAGGACGTGGCCCGGCGCGTGGGACCGGCCGTCGTCGGCCTCGGACGGGGCTGGAGCGCGGGGACGGGGGTGGTGGTGGCCGAGGGGGTCGTGCTCACGGCTCTCGCGCCCGAGGGCCGGCACGGCCGGCGGGGGCGGCACGGCCGCCGTGGCCATGGCGGGCCCGTCCGGGGCCCGCACGGACAGGGCGAGGATGTGGCGGACGGCCTCGCGGTGACGTTCGCCGGCGGCCGGGTGGCCGAGGCCCGGGTGGCCGGCGAGGACGCCCTCTCGGGGCTGACGGTGCTGGCCGTGGACACGGCCGGCGCACCGCCGGTCACCGCGTCCCAGGCCGACGCGCCCCCCGGGCTCGGCACGCCGGTGGTCGCCCTGGGGGATCCCGGCGGCCGCGGCCTGCGCGTCACCGCCGGGTGGGTGGCCTCCGCGGCACGCGCCGTCGGCGGGCCCCGCGGCGTGCCCCGCGACGCGGGCATCGAGCACACCGCCCCCCTGCCCCGCGGCGCCTCGGGCGGGCCGCTGGTGGACGCCGAGGGGGCGCTGCTGGGGGTCAACGTCCTCCGCACCGCGCCGGGGCTGATCCTGGCGGTGTGGACGGGGCCCGACGTCGCCGCCCGCGCGGCCGCCGTCGCCGCCGGCACGGCGCCCGCGCCGCGCGCGCTCGGGGTGGCGGTCGCTCCCCCCCACGTCGCGCGGCGCCTGCGGGCGGCCGTCGGCCTGCCCGACGTCGCCGGGGTCCTGGTGCGCGAGGTCGCGCCCGGCAGCCCCGCGGAGGAGGCGGGCATCGCCCCGGGGGACCTGATCACGACCGCCGGGGGCGCGCCCGTGGACGGGGCGGCGGCGCTCGCCCGCGCGATCGACGCGGCACCGGCCGACGAGGCGCTCGCCCTCGCGCTCGTGCGCGGCACGGAGGTGCGGGCCGCGTCGGTGGTCTTCCCCGACCCCGCGCCATGAGCGGGACGCCGGAGGCCGAGGCGCTGGACGCCTACTCGCGCATCGTCGTCGAGGTCGCCGACCGCCTGCGGCCGTCGGTGCTGGCCCTGCGGGTCACCCGCCCGGTCCCCGGCGGGCGCCGGCCCGCGGGCGCCGGCAGCGCGGTGGTGCTGAGCGCGGACGGCCTGGCGCTCACGAACGCCCACGTGGTCCCCGCGGGCGCCGACGGCGGCCGGGCATGGACGGCCGACGGCGCGGACCGCGCCTTCCGGGTCGCCGGGCGCGACGCCCTGACCGACCTGGCCCTGCTGCGCGTCGAGGGCGACGGGCTCGCACCCGCCGTGCTCGGCGACGCCGCCCGCCTGCGGATCGGGCAGTTGGTGGTGGCCATCGGCAACCCCCACGGCCTCGCCGGCTCGGTGAGCGCCGGGGTGGTCTCGGCGCTCGGGCGCACGCTGCCGGCGCGTGCGGGCACCGCGGCGCGCCTCATCGACGACGTCATCCAGACCGACGCCGCACTCAACCCGGGGTCGTCCGGCGGGGCCCTCGCCGACGCGGGCGGCCGCGTGGTGGGCGTCAACACCGCCGTGGCGGGCGTCGGCCTGGGCCTGGCGGTGCCCGTCAACGCCGCGACGCAGACCGTGATCGCCGCGCTGGCATCGCGGGGGCGGGTGGCCCGCGCCCAGCTCGGCATCGCCGGCGGGCGCCGCCCCCTGCCGCCCGCCGGCTGGGAGCGCTGGGGCCGCCGCGACGGCGTGGAGGTGGTGGAGGTGCTCCCCGGGGGGCCGGCGGCGCGGGCCGGGCTGCGGCCCGAGGACGTGCTCGTCGCGCTCGACGACCGCCCGGTCGACGGCATCCCGGCGCTGCAGGCGATGCTGGACGGCGAGGCGATCGGACGCCGCGTCGAGGTCGCGCTGCTGCGGGCCGGGCGCGAGGTGCGCGTGTGGGCGGTCCCGGAGCCGCTGGCCGACGGCACGGCCTGACCCCGCCGGGTCATGTCCTCGCGCCCCGGTGCCGACACCGGGGCGGGAGGCTCGTGTGACCCGACGCGTACGTCCACTGCTCGTGCTCGCCCTGGCGGCCCTGCCGCCGGCGCTGCTGCTCGCCGCGCTCGGCGGCCGGACCGCGCATCTCAGCCCGTCGGCCCACTTCTGGGCCGTCGGGGTCGCCTCCGCCGTCGCCGCCCTGACCGGCGCGGTGCTGCTGGCGGCGGCCGCGCGCGCCCGTGACGCCGGTGTGCTGGTGGTGGCCGGGGCCTTCGTGGTGATGACGGCGCTGCTCGCCCTGCACGGGCTCGCCACCCCGGGGATGCTGGTGGACGGCGCGCACGGGGTGCTCGTCGCCGCCGGCGGCCTCACGATCCCGCTGGGGGCGGCGCTGCTGGCGGCCGCCGGGGAGCCGGCGCTGCGCGGCCCGCGCCGCCTCCGGCCGGCCGCGATCGTGGTGGGCGCTGCGCTCGTGGCCGTGGCCGGCCTCGGCGCGCTGGGGCTGGCGCTGCCCGCCCTCGTGCCGGTGGTCCCCGGGGCGCGGACGTTCGAGGCCACCGCGCTGGTGGGGGCGGGCCTGGCGTGCCTGCTCGTCGTGGGGGTCCGGGCCGCGCGCACGGTGCTGCTGACCCGCCGCACCCGCGACGCGGTCGCGACGGGGGGCGTGGCGCTCCTCGGCGGCGCGCTCGTCGCCGGGTGGACGTGGAGCTGGACCCACCTCGGCTTCTGGATGGGCCACGGGTTCGAGCTGGCCGGCCTGGTCATGCTCGGCGCCGCCGCCGCCCTCGACCTGCGCGACGGCGCCCCGTCGCGGGCCCTGCACGGCGACCTGCGCGCCGCGGAGATGGTGCTCCGCGAGGAGGCGTTCCTGGGCGTGCAGGTGCGCGCCCTGATGCGCCGCCTCGCGGCCAAGGACGCCTCCACGGAGGGGCACACGCGCCGGGTCGCGATCCTCGCCACACGGGTCGGCGAGGCCCTGCGCCTGCCCCCGGCGCGCCTGCGGGAGCTGGCCCTGGCCGGGCTGCTGCACGACGTCGGCAAGCTGCAGGTGCCGGACGCCGTGCTGCGCAAGCCCGGCCCGCTGACCGACGAGGAGTTCGCCGTCATCCGCACCCACCCCGGCGCCGGCGACGCGCTGCTGGCCTCGCTGGGCGGCATCTCACCCGGGGTGCGCGCCGTGGTGCGCGGCCACCACGAGCGGCTGGACGGGCGGGGCTACCCGGACGGGCGGCGGGGGGACGCGATCGACCTGCCGACGCGGATCATGGCGGTGTGCGACGTGTACGACGCCCTGGTCACCGCCCGCGTCTACCGGGCCGCGTGGTCGCACGGCGACGCCGTCGCGCTGCTGGAGCGTGAGAGCGGCACCGCGTTCGACCCGGTGTGCGTCGCGGCGCTGCAGCGGGTGCTCGGGGCACCGGGGGACGGCGACGGCGCCCGGTACGACGACGTGGTGGCCCTCGCCGAGACCGCCGCCGCCCGGGAGGACGCGGACCCGCGCTGACGCCGCCGCCGGCGCGGGAGCGCGCGCCGGGAGGGGGTAGTGTCCCCCCATGGCGACACTCACAGGCGAGGCGCTCGAGCGTCGGCTGGAGGAGCTCCTGTCCCAGGGCACCTTCCCGCCCCCCGCCGAGACGGCCGCAGACGCGATCTGGAACGACCCGGACGTCTACCGGGAGGCCGAGGCGGACCCCGAGGCATGGTGGGCCCGTCAGGCCGAGGCGCTGCACTGGCACCGGCGCTGGGACACGGTGCTCGACTGGTCGGATCCGCCCTTCGCGAAGTGGTTCGTGGGCGGCCGGATCAACGCCTCCCACAACTGCCTCGACCGGCACGTGGAGGCCGGGCTGGGCGACCGCGTGGCGTTCCACTGGGTGGGCGAGCAGGGCGACACCCGCACGATCACCTACGCCTGGCTGCTGGACGAGGTCCAGAAGGCGGCCAACGCGCTGCGCGACCTGGGCGTCGGCCCCGGCGACGTCGTCGGCATCTACCTGCCGATGATCCCCGAGGTCGTCGTCGCGATGCTGGCCTGCGCGCGCATCGGGGCCCCGCACAACGTGGTCTTCGGCGGGTTCTCGGCCGAGGCCGTGCGCGAGCGGATGGAGGAGTCCGAGGCCAAGGTGCTCATCACCTCGGACGGCGCGCGCCGGCGCGGCCGGGTGGCGGGCGTCAAGTCGGAGGTCGACGCCGAGATGGCGGGCCTGCCCGCGCTCCGGCACATCCTGGTGGTCCGCAACACCGGCGGGGACGCGCCCATGCGGGAGGGCCGCGACGTCTGGTGGCACGAGGCGCTCGCCGCCGCCGATCCGTCGTGCCCGGCCGAGCCCTTCGACGCCGAGCACCCGCTCTACATCCTGTACTCGTCCGGGTCCACGGCGAAGCCCAAGGGCATCCTGCACACCACGGGCGGCTACCTCACCGGCGTCGCCTACACCCACCGGTACGTCTTCGACCTGCGGCCCGAGCGCGACGTCTACTGGTGCGCGGCCGACGTGGGCTGGGTCACGGGCCACTCGTACATCGTCTACGGGCCTCTGCTGAACGGGGCCACCAGCGTGATGTGGGAGGGGGCGCCCGACTACCCGCACCGCGCGATCTGGTGGGAGCTGGTGGAGCGGTTCGGCGTCACCATCCTCTACACGGCGCCCACCGCGATTCGCGCCGCGATGAGCTGGGGCGCCGAGCAGCCCGCCAAGCACGACCTGTCGAGCCTGCGGCTGCTGGGCTCGGTGGGCGAGCCCATCAACCCCAAGGCCTGGCTCTGGTACCACCAGGTCGTGGGCGGGGGCCGCTGCCCGGTGGTCGACACCTGGTGGCAGACCGAGACCGGCCACATCATGATCTCGCCGCTGCCGGGCATCACCGCCGCCAAGCCCGGTTCGGCCATGCGCCCGCTGCCGGGCGTCCAGGCGGAGGTCGTCGACAACGACGGCAACCGCATCGAGGAGGGCCAGGGGCTGCTGGTGATCCGCCGCCCGTGGCCCGGCATGCTGCGCACGCTCTACCGCGACCCCGAGCGGTTCGTCGCCACGTACTTCGCGCGCTTCGGGCGCGAGACCTATCTGGTCGGGGACGCGGCGCGCCTCGACGCCGACGGGCACATCTGGATCCTCGGGCGCATCGACGACGTCATCAACGTCTCGGGGCACCGGCTGTCCACGGCGGAGGTGGAGTCGGCGATCGTCAGCCACCCGAAGGTCGCCGAGTCGGCGGTGGTCGCCCAGTCGGACGAGCTCACCGGCCAGGCGATCGTCGCGTTCGTGACCCCCGTCGAGGGCACGGCGACCGACAACCTCGAGGGCGAGGTGCGCGACCACGTGGCGCACGTCATCGGCAAGCTCGCCCGTCCCAAGCGGATCATCTGGACGAGCGACCTGCCCAAGACGCGCTCGGGCAAGATCATGCGCCGGCTGCTGCGCGACATCGCCGAGGGACGCGAGCTGGGCGACGTCACCACCCTGCGCGACGCCACCGTCATGGACGAGCTGCGCACCCTGGTCGCCTCGCGACAGGACGACGAGGACTGACGGGGCGGGAGCCGGCCCGGGCGGCGCTACGCCGTCCGCGGCCGGCCCCCGCGGCGCCCGAGGGCGAGCAGGACGGCGCCGCCGCCGGCCCCGACCAGAACCCCCGCCCCGAGGGCCTCGGGCGGCAGGGACAGGGCCACGACCAGGCAGCCGGCGACGCCGAGGGCGGCCGCGGCCCGCAGCAGGTGCCCCCGCCCCGGGGGGAGCCGCAGCGCCGATGCGTTGGCGAGGGCGTAGTAGGCGAGCACCAGCACGCTCGAGACGCCGATGGCGACGCGCAGGTCCGCCACCAGCAGGGCGAGGGCCGCGGCCAGGGCGGCGGCGCCCGACGCCCGGCGCGGCGCGCGCACCCGGGGATCGACGTGGGCGAGCACGCGCGGCAGGTGGCCGTCGTCCGCCATCGCGAACGCCGTGCGGCCCACTCCGGCCAGCAGCGCGACCAGCACCCCGAGGGCCGCGACGCCGGCGCCCAGGCGCACCAGCGGCGCGAGGGCGTCCAGGTCGCCCGCGCGCACCAGGTCCACCAGCGGCTCGGCCGTGGCGGCGACCCGCGCCGGGCCCGGCCCGGATACCAGCACCGCGGCCAGCACGGCGTACACGGCCAGCACGATCGCGAACGCCCACCCGATCGCCCGCGGAATGGTGCGGGCCGGGTCGCGCACCTCCTCGCCCAGGGTGGCCAGCCGCGCGTATCCGGCGAACGCGAAGAACAGGAACCCGGCGGCCTGCAGCACGTCGCCCGGGGACGCACCGGCCACGGGATCGGGGGTCGGCCCCGCGGGGGCGCCCCACGCGCGGACGCCCCCGGCCACCGCCGCCAGCAGCGCCACGCCGACCACCGCCAGGATGACGCCCGTCGCGCGCGCCGTGGCGCGGATGCCCAGATGGTTCACGGCGGCGCAGGCGGCGAGGGCCGCGAGCGCCCCCGCGCGCGGGTGCTCGGGCACCACGTACGCCCCGAACACCAGCGCCATCGCCGCGCAGGACGCCGTCTTGCCGCACACGAAGCACCACCCCGCCAGCACCCCCCATCCCGGCCCGAGGCGCCGCGACGCGTACACGTAGGTGCCGCCCGACTCGGGATGGCGCCGGGCGAGCCGCGCCGAGGCCAGCGCGTTCAGCGCGGCGACGGCCGCGGCGGCCGCCAGCGCGACCGGCAGCGCGTCCCCGGCCGCGGCGGCCGCGGGTCCCCAGGCCCCGAACACGCCGGCGCCGAGCATGGCCCCCAGGCCCACCACCAGCGCGGCGCCCGGTCCCAGGCGGCGCGCCAGGCGGTCGCGGGGCGGTGGATGCGGCTCCGATCGCGGGGGGCGTGCCTCCTCCACCGCCGCACCCTCCCACGCCGCACCGGTCGGCAGGCGCCGGAGGGCGGACCCTGCCATCGTCGTTCACCACAGCGACACATCACGACTGCCGTCCGCCGGGCGCGGGATGCTGTGGCCACCGCCGCGGCGCCGCCGGGCGCGGGGCGGAGGGACGGAGGGACACATGGGAAGCGACCCGCGCGACGCCGAATGGCGCGAGCGCCTCACGCCGGAGCAGTACGCGGTCACCCGCCGCGGGGCCACCGAGGCGCCCTTCACCGGGGAGTACTGGGACAACCACGACGACGGCGAGTACCGCTGCGTCTGCTGCGGCACCGCCCTGTTCGACGCGGGCGACAAGTTCGAGTCGGGCACGGGGTGGCCCAGCTTCACCCGCCCCGCGCACGAGGGGGCGGTGGAGGGCCGCACCGACACCAGCCACGGCATGACGCGCACCGAGGTGGTGTGCGCGGCCTGCGACGCGCACCTGGGACACGTGTTCCCGGACGGCCCCGCACCCACGGGCCTGCGCTTCTGCATCAACTCGGCGTCGCTCGACTTCGCCGAGCGCGGTCCCGGCGAGGGCGGGGGCGCGACCGGGTGACCGCCGGCGCCCCCGCGACCCGGCCCGCCGCCGGTGCGCCGGCCGCGGGGGCGCACCACGACCCGCCCGAGGCCCCCGGTGCCGTCGCCGGCCCCGTGGCCGCGCTGGCCGTCATCGCCCTCGCGGGGGTCGTCGTGGGCGCCGCCACCGAGAGCGGAGCGGTCCGGGCCGTGGCCTACCTGCTGGCGGCGCTCGTGGCGTCGGCGGCCCTGCTGACGGCCCTCGGCGCCCGGGCGCTGCGACCGGTCCCGGCGCCCGCGTCGGTGCTCACGGGGGCGCCCGCCGCGGCCCTGCGGGCCATGCCCGCGTCCCACGTCGCCGCGCACGCCGCCGAGATCCGGCGCGTCCACGAGGAACTGGCCGCGCGGGCCCGGCGCGCCGGCGGCCACGCCTCCGCCCTGGCCGGGGCCGGGCTGGGACTCCTGGTGCTGGCCCTGCCCGTCTTCTGGGCCGGCGATGCGCTGCCGGGCGGGCGCGCCGGCGCGCTCGCGCTGCTGGTGGTCGCCGCGGCGCCCGTGGCCGGGCTGGCCCTTGTGCGGGCGGTGCTGCTGGGGGAGTGGTCGCCGCCCCTGGTGCCGCCGGCGGCCTTCACCGCCGGCCCCGACGCGGCGCTGCGCGTCCAGGCCGCGCGCCACCTCGTGGCCTGCGCGGTCACGGAGGTGGTCGCCGCCCGCCGGGCACGGCTGGTGCACCTGATGACATGGCTGCTGGGCGTGGAGGCCGCGTGGCTCATCGTCGTCGCCGCCCTGCGGGTCGTCACGCGATGAGCACCCGCGACCCGCTGTGGGCGCTGCTGGCGCGGCGCCTGGGACCGGATGGGGCCGACGACCTGCTCGCCCTGGCGTCCCCGGACGGGACGCCGGCGGTGATGCTGCGCGGGCTGCCCGTGGTGCTCGCGGAGCCCGGGCCGCCGGGGACCGGCGACGCGCCCCCCGCCGCGGCTCCCGTCGCCGGGGAGGACCCCGGCGACGACGACGTGGACGAGGGCTGGCTGCGGTAGGCCCCGTGCGCGGGGCCCACCGCAGCGGGTGCTACAGCGCCCGGCGGAAGACGTTCAGCCGGATCTGGATGAGCCGCGCCAGCAGCTGCGCGCGGGGCGCGTTGCCGTCACGGACGGCGTCCAGGAAGTCGCTCATGGTGCGGGCGAGCGGAGGACCCTGGCGGCCCAGCCGGGCCCGCTGCGCGTCGAGGGTGCGGTTGGCGAGTTGGTAGGAGCGGAGCCGGCGGATGGCGCCGTCGAAGTTGCGCAGGTCGGCCCGCAGGCGGGTGAGCGACGAGCGGAACTCGGCGGCGGAGTCCACCGACTGGAGCGTGCTGGCGAAGCGCTGCAGGGACGAGAACGCCATCACCACGTCGCGCCGGTAGCGCGCGGGCGAGACGACCGGGACGCCCGGACGGGTGCGGGGCCGCGGGGGCGGCGCGGGCGTCTGCGCGGTGGTGACGGTCACGGTGACCGGCGGCACGG
>DATMJR010000308.1:0-2974 GCA_035553775.1 Miltoncostaeaceae bacterium
GCCCGCGCCCGTGGGCACGGTCGGCATGGGCTGCGGCTTCGCCACGGGCGCGGGCACGATGCCGATCGTCACCGAGGCGGAGGCCCCGGGGGCGCTGACGCTGGTGGCGGTGATCGTCACCGATCCGCCGGCCGGCACCGCGGCGGGGGCGGTGTACGCGCCCTGCGGCATGATGGTGCCCACCGCGGCGTTGCCGCCGGGGACGCCGTCGACCGACCAGGTGACGCCGCCGTCGGCGTTGGCGACCGAGGCCGTGAGGTTGGCGGTCAGACCGACGATGAGCGACGGCGGGTTGCCGGAGACGGACACGGCCGCGGGCTGGCCTGTGCCCACGGTCACGCTGGCGGTCGCCGCCGGGGGGTTGCGCGGGAAGCTGCTCTGCGTGTCGAGCGCCACGTAGGTGAACGCGTCGACCCCGCTGCCGCTGCCCGGGGCGGGCGTGTACGTGACCGAGGACCCGGAGATGACCTGGCCGACGGCGACGCTGAGGGAGCCCCGCGACGGGGCGGACACGATGCGGAAGCGGCGGCGGCTCTGGGCGAGGCCGCCGAAGGTCTGCGCGCCGAGCGGCACCGCGACCGGCGTGCCCACGGGCGTCGACGCGGACGTGGGCTGGGCCACGAAGCCCGGGATCGTGACGTTCGCGTAGGCGGGCGCGTTGTTCTCGAAGCCCACCTTCTCGAGGATGCGGTTGTTCGGGTCGACCTGGTTGCCCAGGCGGTAGTTGCCCGGCCGCGTGTCCGACACGTCCACCCACTGGTACGCCAGGCCCGCGTGGTAGACGTCGCGGCGGCCCTCCGACGTGCCCTCGATGAGGGACGTCGCGCCGGGCGCGCGCTGCTGGCAGAAGTTGTCCGTGCCGGCCGCGAAGCCGTAGTAGGACGGCGCAACGTTGGTCGCGCCCGGCGCCGCGTCGATGTCGTACATGCAGAAGCCGACCTTGGCCCCCGGCGCCACCAGGTTCCCGGCGGGGTCCTCGAGCGTGTACCGCGCCGCCTGCACCAGGTGCCAGTGGTTGTGGCTGTCGGTGTTGTCGTACGTGACGCACACGTTCTTTGTGGCGGAGGCGTTGGGGTCGAAGGCCTGCGTGCACTCCGCGCTGTTCGGGTCGCGGCTCGTGGGCATGGCCATCTCGGTGATGGGCTGCAGCGTGCCGCCCTTGCGGGCCCACTGCCGCACGCCGTTCGCCCCGAGGAGCTGCGGGTTGCCCTGGAAGTGCGCCGGGCCGTCGCCGTAGTTGTCGATGAAGCCGTTGAAGCGGAGCAGCAGATTGCCCGCCTGTCCCTCGGAGCTGCTGCCGTTCACGATCACCAGCCCCGTGGGCGCGGCGGAGCGCAGGTCGGGCAGCTGGTAGTCGGACGGGGCGGTGGACGCGAGCGGGGCGACGGCCACGACGGCGGCGGCCGCGGCGGGAAGCCCCAGGAGGGGGAGGAGGCGGGATCGGCGCATGTGGACAAGGCTAACCGCGCCCCGGCGCGGGGCGACGCTGCGACCGGATGGGACCGCCCCCCCGTTGGTCGAGGTTCCCCCGCGAGGTGTGGCGCGCCCGCCGGTTCCCTCGCGGAAGCCTCACATCTCCCTCACGGAAACGCCGGAACCGGGCGCCGGCGGACGCCGCGGCCCGGCCGGCCGGCCCCTCTACAATCGCGCGGGTGACCGCGCCCATCGACGTCTCGGTGCTGGTGTTCGCCTCGCTGCGCGAGCGCGTGGGCGCACCCCGGGTCGCGCTGCGCCTGCCGGCCGCGACGCCCGTCGGCGCCGTGTGGGATCACCTGCCCGAGCCCGTCCGCTCCCTGCCGCCGCCGGCCGGCCTGCGCTACGCCCTGAACGGCAGCTGGACCCTTCCCGGCGCGGCCCTGCGCGACGGCGACGAGGTGGCCCTGATCCTTCCGGTGTCCGGTGGCTGAGGGTCCCCGCGTCCACGCGCGACTGACGCGCGGCGCCCTCGCGCTGGACGACCTTGTCGCCGGGGTGGCCGACGAGGCGCACGGGGCGACGGTGACCTTCACGGGGACCACCCGCCGGGAGCAGGGCCCGCCCGCCGTCGTCCGCCTCGAGTACGAGGCGTACGAGCCGATGGCGCGTGCGGAGATGGAGGCGATCGGGCTCGAGGCCGCGCGGCGGTACGGGGCGCACGTGGCGGCGGCCCATCGCCTGGGTCCCGTCCCGGCCGGCGAGGCCTCGGTGGGGGTGGCCGCGTCGGCGGCGCACCGGCCGGCGGCGTTCGCGGCCTGCCGGCACGTCATCGACGAGATCAAGCGGCGCGCGCCCATCTGGAAGCAGGACGTCCACGCGGACGGGACGCGGGCGTGGCAGGACGGCCTGCCTCCCGTCCCCGTGCCGGGCACCTAGGAGGAGCCATGACGGAGCACGAGCACGAGGACACCGACCGCCGCGCGGCGGTCCTGGACGAGCCGCTGATCGCGGACGAGCCCGACCTCGACCAGGAGGAGGAGCTCTGGACCGACGACTCGGGCGAGGACTACACCGGCTGGTACTGCGTCCGCACCGACCCCTGGCCCTGCCCCGCGGCGGGATGCGAGTTCGTCGCCACCCACCTCACGGCCTCGCACCTCATCATCGTGTGGCCGGAGATCGACGACCCGAGCCTGCTGCGGCACTCCGCGGCGGCCCGGGACCTCGGCCGCAACCCCAAGGTGGAGACTTACGAGAAGGGCATGGGGCCGGCGTGCTCCTACTACCAGTGGGAGGCGGCCGGGAACCCCGTGCACGCCGTGCGGAAGTCCGAGGGCGACGACGTGTACTCCTCGCGGCGGCCGCGTCAGACCTGAGCACGCCGGGCGCGGGTGGGCGGACGCAACGGACCCGGCACCACCGGCCGGGCGAGGCTCGGGCCCGGCACCCCGTCCGGGCCCGAGCGAACGGACGCGGCACCCCCGGTCCGAGGGATCGGGCCCGGCACCCCCGTCCGGTCCGAAGGGGATTCGGCCCGGCACCCCCGTCCGGGCCCGAT
>DATMJR010000309.1:0-2785 GCA_035553775.1 Miltoncostaeaceae bacterium
CGGCGGCACGCCCCGCCGCCGCCCCACGGCGCCGCGCCGAGGGCATCGTGTGGCGCCGGTCGCGCGCGCTCGGGACGCCGAACGCCGGACGGCTGGAGGCGGGCGTGCGGCTGCCGGCCGACGGGACCCACTTCGTCACCTGGGACCCGGTGGGCTGGACGCGCCCCAACCGCCCGGACCGGCGCCATGGCACGGACCGTCTCCTGCGCATCGTCCTGGCCGTCGCGCGTGCCCACCGGGCCGCGCACCCCGGGGCGCCGCGGGTGGTGGTGGGCGACCTTAGCCGCCCGCACGGGGGGGATTTCGGCGCGCGCCACGGCGTGCTGGGCGAGTTCGGGGGCCCCGGGACGCTCGGCCACGTCTCGCACCAGAACGGGCTCGACGTGGACGTCTACTACCCGCGGCGGGACCGCCGCGAGCGCGGGCCGGACCGCCTCGCGGACGTCGACCGTCGCCTCGCCCAGGACCTCGTCGACCGCTTCGTCGCCGCGGGCGCGCAGTTCGTGTTCGTGGGTCCCCGCCTGGGCCTCCGCGGGCCCCCGGCCGTCGTGCAGCCCCTGGAGCGGCACGACGACCACCTGCACGTCCGGCTGCCGCCGGCGGGACCCCGGGCCTAGGCCGGCTCGGCCGGGTCCTCCTCGGCGGCGAGGGCGAGCGCGGCCTCGACCACCTGGGCGAAGTGCCGCTCCTTGACCGGGATGCCGGCCTCCGCGAGCTCGCCGACCAGGGGGTCGCCCGCGCGCCGGTTCAGCGTGCGCAGGATCAGCCAGTGCCCGATCTCGCCCGCCTCGGCCATGATCAGGAACTCGAATCCGTCCAGGAGCTCGGCGTCGTCGCCGAGGTAGGTCTCCATCATCCCGCGCGCCTCGTCCGCGGTCTCGTCGGCGAACTCCCGCACGGCGTCGGCGCGCGCGCCCAATCCGTCCAGCGCCTCCTCGCCTCGGCGCGCCACGGCCTCGGTCTCCTCGCGCATGCGGGCCAGCAGCTCGCGGCGCGTGTCGTCGTCACCGGCCAGGCCGGCGACGCGCTCGAGGGCGTCGCAGGCCGCGCGCGCCAGACCGATCACCTCGCCGAGCTTCTCGTCCAGGGTGGTGGGCCCGTCGGCGGACTCCTCCGGACCGGGCGAGGGCGCCGGCTCCGCCTTCGCGCCGCCTGCCGGACCGGCCGACGCGGCGCGCAGCGCCTCCAGCAGCTCGCCCTTCTTCATGCCGCTGGTGCGGTCGACGCCCGCCGTCCGGGCGCGGTCGCGCAGCTCGGCGACGGTGAGACCGGCGAGGTCGTCGGGCTCAGGGGCGGGCCGGGAGCGGGAGGTGGTGGCCATGGGCGTGTCTCCGGGTCGTGGTGGCGGCCGCCGCGAACCGCCGGCCGTGCCCCCGGATTACCCCATCGCGACGGGTCCGCCCCCTGCGGCCGACCTCCGTCAAGGTCGCCGCCCCGCCCGCCGAGACCAGGGGAGGCCCCGCGAAGCGGGCGGTCCGGCCGCGGCGGCCGGACGACCTCGACGGACGGAGTCGGCGCGTGAGGATCCTCTCGGTGTCGCGGGTGAGCCCCGGGATGCGGCTGGCGCAGACGGTCTACTCGTCCCACGAGGGGGTCCGGCAGGCCCTGCTCACCCGCGGCGTGGCGCTGAACCAGGCGATGATCGACGCGCTGCGCCGGGCGGGGGTGTTCGCCATCTACGTCGAGGACGGACTCTCGGAGGGCATCCGCGCGGCGGGGCCGATCAGCGACCGCACCCGGCGGGAGGCGGTCCGCTCGCTGGCGACGGTGTTCGCCAGCGCGCAGGGACACGGCCGCACCCGGGTCCCCGAGGAGCAGGTGGCCCACCTGGAGGGCATCGTCGGGAAGATCCTCGGCGAGGTGCGCTCCTCGGGGTCGCTGCTGTCCTTCCTGGACGACCTGGGCAGCTTCGACGCGTACACCCTCACCCACTCGATCAACGTGTGCGTGCTGGGCCTGATGATCGGCGACGCGGCGATGCGGGCCGACGGCTGGCGCGACTACCGCGGCATGCGCCGCCGGGACGACATCGACGCCCGGCTCGGGAAGCTCGGCCTGGGGCTCCTGCTGCACGACGTCGGCAAGGTGGTCGTCCCGCAGAGCGTGCTGACCAAGCCGGGGCGGCTCACCGACGACGAGATGGACATGATCCGCCAGCATCCCGAGGCGGGGGCGATGCTGGTCGAGGGCGGGTCGGTCTCGGCCCTGGCCCGGGCGGTCATCATCGGGCACCACGAGCGGTGGGACGGGCGCGGCTACCCCCATGGCAAGCGCCGTGAGGAGATCCACCTGCACGCGCGCATCGCGGCCGTGGCCGACGTGTACGACGCTGTCTCGTCGGACCGCGTGTACCGCATGCGCCGCCCCTCGCACGAGGCGTACGAGCTGGTGCTGGGCTCGGCGGGCAGCGCCTTCGACCCGGCGCTGGTGAAGGTGTTCAGCCGCGTGGTCGCGCCGTACCCGGTCGGCACGGCCGTGGTGCTCTCCACGGGGGAGCGCGGGCTGGTGGCCGAGAACCACGCGGACAACTGCACGCGGCCCACCGTGCGCATCACCCACGACCCGGCGGGGGCGCCGCTCGCCCACCCCGACGAGATCAACCTCGTCGACCACCTGAGCGTCACCGTCGTCGACTCGGTGGAGGACCCGGGTGATCCCCTCGACGCCGCCCCGCCCCTGCCCGAGGTGGAGCACGCCGAGGTGCTCGCCGACCTGAGCATCGACGACGCGCTGGTGGTCGGCCCCCGGCGCGTCGTCGATGCTCAGGTCGGCGAGCACCTCGGCG
>DATMJR010000310.1:0-8029 GCA_035553775.1 Miltoncostaeaceae bacterium
GTCCCAGCCACAGCAGCCCGCGGCGCCGACGCGCGGCAAGCAGGGCGCCCCCCGTCAGCCGGCCTCCCTGCCGCACGAGCACCGCCCGGGGCTCGCCGGGGAGGGCCAGTGGGTCGGGCAGGGTGAGGACGGCGGTCCGCCGCTGCGGGTCGGCGTCGGCGGCCTGCACGAGGTCGTCCCACCCCGCCGCGGCGAGCGCCGGCCAGATGTCGTCCCCGACGACGGTCTCCGCCCGCATCAGGTGCGGCGGCAGGGCCCCGCGCCCGCGCACGATGTGCCGTCCCCCCCGCCCCGAGCGTCCGATGACTGCCTCCCCGTTGGCGCGTCCTCGCAGAGAATGTATCGGTTGAGAGACATGATCTCCTAACCTCTCGGCACGTGACGGGCAGCCGGCGGTCGCGCGAGGGGCACCGCCGTGGCGGTCACCGGCGGGCGCCGCCCGGGCCAGCGGCCCGCGTCGCCGAGCAGGGCGACCATGGCCGGCACCAGCACCGAGCGCACCACGAACGCGTCGATGAGGACCCCCGCGGCCATCGCGAACGCCATCTGCCGCAGGGCCTGCACGGGGACCGCGGCCAGCAGCGCGAAGCTCGCCGCCAGCACGAGGCCCGCGACGGCGATGGGGGTCCCGGCGCGCGCCGCGGCCCGGCGCGCCGCCGCCGCCATGCCGTCGGAGCCGTCCTCCCCCCAGATCTGCCCGACCAGGAAGATGTTGTAGTCGGAGCCCAGCGCCAGCAGCAGAACCGCGGCCGCGAAGGGCACGAAGTAGACGAGCTGCCCGTCGCCCAGGAGCTCCTGGAACACGTACGTGGTCAGGCCGAGCGCCGCGGCGACGCTGAGCGCGCTGGCGGCCAGCAGGTACAGCGGCGCCACCAGCGCGCGCAGGAACACCGCGAGCAGCAGCAGGTTCACCAGCGCCGCCACCGCTCCGACGCGCACCAGCTCGCCGGCCGTCGCCCGGACGGCCGCGCGTGCGAGCGCGGTGTCGCCGGCGAACGTCCCGGAGGCCTCCGGAACCCCCGCGGCCTGGAGCGCGGGGGGCAGCCGCTCCTGCAGGCGGCCCAGGGTGGCGATGGCGCGGTGCTCGGTGGGGTCGTCCCGCAGCACCACCAGCAGGCGCGCCGCAGCGCCGTCCGGCGTCACCAGCAGGTCGCGCAGACCGACGGCGGCGAGCGCGGAGGGTCCCAGCACGGCGGCGACGCCCGGGTCCTCGGCGAGGGCGCGTTCCACCGCCCGCAGTCGCGCCGGGTCGGCGCCGACACCGGGCCCCTCCAGCAGCAGCTCGGCCGGTCCCCGCACACCCGGGGGGAAGCCGGCGTCGGCGGCGTCGGCGGCCGTGCGCGCGTCGGCCCACGCGGGGAGCCCGGTGGTGAGTCCAGAGCCGAGGCGCATGTCGCGCAGATTCAGGGCGGCGGCGCCCAGGGCCGCGACGGCGAGCACGACGGCGACGGCGGCGATGCCCCGGTGGGTGACCAGCCGCACCAGCAGCGGCGTGCGCGTCCGGCGGGCGGCGCGCGGCGGCACCGGGGCCGCGCCCCCCAGGATCGCCATCAGGGCGGGCACCAGGGTCGCCGCGACGGCCATCCCGACCAGGGCGGTGAGCGCCAGGGCGGGCCCGAACGCGCGGAAGAAGCCGATGCCGCCGGCGAGCAGCGCCGCCGTGCCGGCGGCGACGGTGACGCCGGCGGTGGCGACGATGGGGATGTACCGGGCCGCGGACCACCCCACCGCCTCGCGCCGGCCCGCACCCCCGGCGCGTTCTTCGCGCGCGCCGAACAGGAAGAAGAGCGCGTAGTCGGTGACGATCCCGAGCAGCAGCGCCGCCACCACCGGTTCCAGGTCGGCCGAGGCGGACGCGTCGGTCCGCTGGCCCACCCAGCCGATCAGGCGCAGGTCGACGGCGTAGGCGACCGCGACGGCCACCAGCGTCACGACGGGCGCCCGCCACGACCGCAGCGCGGCCAGCACCACCAGCGCGATCATCGCGACCGTCGCGAGGACCACCCAGGGCAGGCGCGCCTCCATGGCGTCGAGCTGCTGGTTGCGTGAGGGCGTGGCCCCGGTGACGCCGGCGTAGGTCCCCGGGCCCGCCAGAGGGGCGGCGAACCGCCGGGCGAGGGTCTCGGACCGGCCGGGCGACACCTGCGGCGGGAACAGCAGGTAGGTGACCGCGGTGGTGCCCTCCTGGCCGGGGCGCGCGGCGACGCCGGCGTCGTCGAGCAGCGGGACGGCGGCGGCGATCCCCTCCAGATCCGGGTCCCGCCGGGCGTTCACGTCGAGCACGCGGTCGAGCAGCCGTTGCCGGTCGTCCTCGCCCAGGCCCTGCGGGGCGCGCTGCACGGCCAGTGTCCGCGCCAGCAGGGGCGCGCCGAACAGTTCGGCGCTCCGCATCTCGGCCCGCAGCGCCGGGGCGTCGTCGGGGATCGGCAGGCCGATGGCGTCGCGGTCCGCACCCAACGGCGGGAGCCATAGCGTGGCGGCCACCGCGGCCACGACCCACGCGACCACCACCGCGTACCGCAGCGGCCCGGCGATGAGCAGGCCGAGGCGCCCGAGAACGCCCGGCCGCGCGCCGCCCCTCGCCTGCCCCTGCCCGTCCGATGCCCGCATCCCGTCGCCTCCCCGGTGCTGGCGGCGTCCCTACCCGCCCGCGCGCCGCGGCTCCCTCACGGGGCACCCACCGGCGCGCCGGGGACCGCGCGAGCGCTACCCTGGCGCGCATGTCGATCGACGGCCCGGAGGACCTCGCCGGCCTGACCCGCGCCGCGCGCGCGGTGGCGCGGGCCCGCGACGCCATGGCCGCGGCGGTGCGCCCGGGTGTCACGACGTCGGAGCTCGACCGCATCGGCGAGGCCGCCCTGCGGGCCGCGGGCGCCCGCTCCGGCCCCCGGCACGCGTACGACTTCCCCGGGGCGACCTGCGTGAGCGTCAACGACGAACTGGCGCACGGCATCCCGTCGGGGCGCGTGCTGCGCGAGGGCGACCTGGTGAACGTGGACGTCTCGTGCGAGCTGGACGGCTACTGGGCCGACACCGGGGGCAGCGTCCCGGTGGGGCGCGTGGACCCCCGCGCGCAGGCGCTGCTGGTGGCCACGCGCGCCGCCCTGGACGCCGCGATCGCGCGCGTGCGCCCCGGGCGCCCGGTGGCCGCCCTCGGCGCGGCGGTGGAGGCGTGCGCGCGTCGGGCGGGGTTCTCCGTGGTCGCGTCGCTGTGCGGCCATGGCGTGGGCCGCTTCATCCACGAGCCGCCGAGCGTGCCCAACACCGCGCGCGGGGGCGACGGGGAGCGGCTCGAGGAGGGCATGGTGATCACGGTCGAGCCGTTCCTCACCATGGGCGGGCCGCGGGTGGTGCAGGACGCGGACGGCTGGACGCTGCGGACCGCCGACGGCGCCGTGGGGGCCCAGTTCGAGCACACCCTGGTCGTGGGCGCCGGGGGCGCCCTGGTGCTCACCGCGTAGCCGCCGCGGGGGACGCTACGGGCCGAGCTGCTCCAGCAGCTGCAGCCACACCTCGTTGCGCGTCGGGAAGGCCGGCACCGCGTACCGGAGGCGCGCCAGCGGGACCTCGCCCACCACGGCGACGGTGGCGGCCTGGAGCCACTCGGCGATCTCGGCACCGGTGAAGGTGGCCCCGACGACGACCCCCCGGTCCTCGTCCACCACCAGCTGGGAGGTGCCGGGCGCCCCGCGCCCGTAGAACGAGCCGCCCGCGTTGGCGGAGGTGCCCACGCACACCTCGCGCACGCGCAGGCCGGCGTCGCGCGCCGAGGCCAGGGTGTGGCCGACGGCCGCGACCTGGGGGTCCGTGAACACCACGTGCGGCGCCAGCGCCCCCGGCAGCACGCCGGGCACGTCCCGGCCGAGGATGGTGTCGGCCGCGACCGCCGCCTGGTGCTTGGCCATGTGCGTCAGCAGGCTGCGCCCGTTCGCGTCGCCGATCGCGAACAGCCATGGATGGTCGCCGTGGCGCAGGTGGTCGTCCACCTCCACCGAGCCACCGGGTTCGATGCCCACGGTCTCGAGGCCCAGGTCCGCCGTGCGGGGGACCCGCCCCGTCGCCACCAGCACCTCGTCGGCCCAGAGGGCGTCGCCGGTCGTGAGCTCCAGCCGCACCCGGCCGTCCGGCTCCCGCGCCACCCGGCGGGCCTCCGTCCGGCGCCGCAGGTCGACGCCCGCGTCGCGCAGCGCCGTCTCCACCTGCGCGCCGGCGAACGGCTCGTCCCGGGCCAGCAGGCCGTCGCCGCGGATGAGCACGGTCACCTGGGCCCCCAGGGAGGACCAGGCCTGCGCCATCTCGGCGGCGACCACCCCGCCGCCGATGACCGCCAGGTGTCCGGGCACGGCCGTCGCCGTGGTCGCCTCCCGGTTGGTCCACGGGCGTGCCTCGGCCAGGCCGGGCACGGGGGGGATCATCGGGCCGCTGCCCGTGGCGATCACCACCGCGCGCCGCGCGCCCAGCACCTCACCGTCGTCGACGCGCACCCGGCGCGGGCCGGCCAACCGGCCGTGGCCGCGCACCAGGGCGACGCCGCGTGCGTCGAGCCACGGCACCATCCCGCTGTCGTCCAGGTGATGGATCACCTCGTCGCGGCGCGTCAGCACCGCCGCCACGTCGACCGGGCCGGTCACCGCCTCGCGGGCGCCGGGGATGCGGCGCGCCTCGGCCAGCACCTCGGCCGGGCGCAGCAGCGCCTTGGAGGGCATGCACGCCCAGAACGAGCACTCGCCCCCGACCAGCTCCCGCTCGACGACGGCGACCTCGAGGCCGGCGGCGCCGAGGCGGCCGGCGCAGACCTCGCCGCCGGGGCCCGCGCCCACGACGACGACGTCGACCTCGCGGTCCGGCGGGGGAGGGTGCGTCACGCGCGCCATGTTCCCACAGCGCCCCTGCGGCAGACCGGGACCGGCGCGGTGTGCCGCCCGGCCGGGGGGGTACGCTGGCCGCGACCGACAGGGAGGCCATGTGGAGCAGGCAGCCGGAGTCCAGGTGGAGGGCGGCGCCGACGAGAAGCCGCAGGTGACGGTGCCCGGAGGCGACGCCCCGGCGGAGCTCGTGGTGCACGACCTCATCGAGGGCGAGGGGCCCGCGGCGGAGCCCGGCGGCACCGTGGTGGCGCACTACGTGGGGGTGGGGTGGCGCACCGGACGGCAGTTCGACGCGTCGTGGGACCGCGGGGAGCCGCTGCGGCTGCCGCTCAATCGCGTCATCGCCGGCTGGCAGAAGGGCATCCCGGGGATGCGCCCCGGCGGCCGGCGCCTGCTGGTGATCCCGGCGCCCCTGGCCTACGGCAACCGGCCGCCGCCGGGCTCGGGGATCGGCGCCGGCGAGGCGCTGGTGTTCGTCATCGACCTGGTGCGGTAGCGGGGGCGGCCGGGGAGGGCACCGCCACGGAGCGGGTGATGTGCACCCGCTCGCGCATGCGGCGGTCGTGCGTGACCAGCAGCAGGCTCCCGCGGTAGCCCTCAAGCGCGGCCTCCAGCTGCTCGATCGCCTCCAGGTCGAGGTGGTTGGTCGGCTCGTCCAGCACCAGCAGGTTGACGCCGCGCGCGGTGAGCACGGCCAGGCCCGCGCGCGTCCGCTCGCCGGGTGAGAGGGCCGCCGGGGAGCGGGCCACGTGCTCCGCCTCGAGGCCGAACTTGGCCAGCAGCGACCGTGCGTCCCGGGGGAGCAGCCCGGTGGCCCCGACCACCGCGTCCAGGACGGTGTCTCCGTCCAGGCCGCCGCGCGCCTGGTCCAGCTCGCCGACGACGACCCCGGGGCCGATGGCACGCGTGCCGGCCGAGAGCGGGATGCGCCCGAGCAGGGCGGCGAGCAGCGTCGTCTTGCCCGCCCCGTTGGCGCCGGTGATCTCGACGCGCTCCCCGCGGCCCACCTCCAGGTCCACCGGCCCCAGCCGGAAGGCCCCGCGCGCGACGACGGCGCCCGCCAGCCGCGCCACCACGTCGCCGCCCGGCGGGGCGTCGCCGAAGGTCATCCGCAGCACCCACCCCTCCCAGGGCTTGTCCACCCGGCTCAGGCGCTCCAGGGCGCGCTCGGTGGCGCGCACCTTCGATGCCTGGGCCTCGGTGCGCTCGATCCGCGCCCCGCGGCCGGCGCGGTCGTTGTCACGTGGCCGGCGCCGCTCAGCCCGCACGCCCGCCTCCGACCAGGCGCGCTGGGTGCGCATGCGCTCGGTCAGCCGGTCCCGCTCGGCGGAGTTGCGCCGGTGGGCCTCGGCCTGCTGGGCGCGGGCGATCTCCCGGCCGCGCACGTAGTCGCTCCAGCCGCCGGCGTAGGGGCGGCCGCGGTGGTCGTGGGCGTCGATCTCGAGGATGTCGGTGACCACCCGGTCGAGGAACGCCCGGTCGTGGGAGACCACCACCAGCCCGCCCGGCCGGCCGGCGAGGAAGCGCTCCAGGCGGTCCAGCCCGTCCCAGTCGAGGTTGTTGGTGGGTTCGTCGAGCAGCAGGACGTCGACGCGGCTGAGGAGGATCGCCGCGAGGGTCGCCCGCGCGGCCTGTCCACCCGACAGCGCCTCCAGCGCCACTCCCCGCCGGCTCGCGGGCAGCCCCACCTCGGCGCACACCTCCCCGATGCGCGCGTGCAGGTCGTCGCCGCCGAGGGCGAGGAAGCGCTCCAGCGCATCCGCGTGGGCCTCCACCAGGCCGGGGTCGTCCCCCAGGGCATCGGTGAGGCGGTCGAGCTCCCGCTCGGCGGCGGCGACGCCCGTCCGCCGCCGCAGGTAGTCCTCCAGCGACTCCCCCGGGCGGCCGTCCGGCTCCTGCGGCAGGTGCCCGATGCGCAGGGTCGCGGGGGACCGGCCCACGCGGCCGCGGGCGGGGGCCAGCTCGCCGGCCAGGATCCGCAGCAGCGTGGTCTTGCCCGCGCCGTTGGACCCCACCAGACCCGTGCGCGTGCCCGGGCCGACGGTGAGCGAGACGCCGTCCAGGATCGTCCGCGGACCCCGCTCGTACCCGATGTCGGTCGCCGTCAGCATCCGCGTCCCCCGCCCACGTCCGCCACCGTGCGGACCCGACCGGCGAGGATAGCGGCGCGGGGCCTACCCCCCGGGGGCGGACCCGCCGCCCTCCGGGCCCAGCACGGCCTCCAGCTCGTCCAGCACGGCGCGCTCGGGCGCGCTCACCTCGGTGCCTCCGATGCCGAGCACGCCCCCCTCGCGGTGCGCCGCGGCCACCGTCGCCGCGAGGTCGCGCACGAAGGACCGGTAGGCCTCCCGCTCGTCCGGTCGCGCGCGCGCGTCGAGGGCGGCGAGCGCCTCCCGGAGCAGGCGGTCCGACCGGTCGCGGAGCGCGTCGGGGCCGCCGACCGTCGCGGGGTCGAGCGACGGCGCCGTGCGCAGGATCTCGGCGAGCAGGCCCTCGCCCCCCTCCCGGCGGCGCTCGGTGTACTCGCGGGCGAGGGCGATCCCCTCGCGCACGGTGCCGCCGCGTGCGGCGGTCATCACGCGCATTGCCGCGAGCACCGGCGCCTCGGCGATCCGCGCCCACTGCTCCGCGTCGAAGTCGGCACGCGTCGTCATGATCCCCCCTCGCCCGACGGACGGTTCCGGGCGCCGGCGGCGCCGCGGCCGTCCCCTTCCCGCTGGGGCGGCCGCCCACGCGGGACGGCCTCGCGCCCGCGCGCCCCGTCCGCTTCCATGGACGGGTGCCCGCGCGCCGTCCCGATGACCGCCTCAGCCGGCCCCAGCCGCCCTGCCCGCTGTGCGAGCGCCCCCTGATCCATCCGACCGACCACCATCTGGTGCCGCGCAGCCGCGGGGGCCGGTCCGAGCACACGGTCCGGATCTGCCGGGACTGCCACGGGGCGATCCACGCGCTGCTGACGAACCGGGAGCTGGAGCGCGACCACCGCACGATCGAGGCGCTCCGGGGGGAGCCGCGCCTGGCGCGGGCCATCGCGTTCATCGCCCGGCAGCCCCCGGAGCGGCGCATCCGGCACCGGGCGGCGGCCGGGCGGCGGGACCGGACCGGTCGCTGAGGGCGGCCGCGTCGGCGGCGGCCGCTTGCGTAGCCTGCCGGGGACGATC
>DATMJR010000311.1:0-7802 GCA_035553775.1 Miltoncostaeaceae bacterium
GCCGCCGATCCCGGGGCGGCGCCCCGCGGCCGGCGACGGGCTGCCGCCCCTCGCGGGCACCGTGCCGCCCGCGCCACCGCCGGTCGCGCGGCGTCGCCGGGCGCGCCCGGGGGCGCGCCGCACCTTGCGGGTCGTGGCGGCCGGCGTGATGCTGCTGGCGGCGGGCGTGCTCGGCGGCGCCGTCGGCGCCGGCCTCGACGGCGATCCGCCGCCGCCGCCGCCGGCCGCCGCGAGCGCCCCGGCGCCCATCCAGCCCGCCCGCGACGCCGGCGGTGCCCGCCTCTCGGACGCGGTGACGCTGGTGTCGCCGTCCGTCGTGGTCGTCCGCTCGGCCGGCGGCCAGGGCAGCGGCGTCATCGTCGCGCCCCGCAACCTCGTGGTGACCAACCAGCACGTCGTGGCGGGCAGCGACCGCGTGGTCGTCGTCACGAGCGACGGGCGCTCCGTGCCCGCCCGGGTGGTCGTCGAGGACGCGCGCCAGGACCTGGCGATCCTGCAGCCCTACGGGAGCCTGCCGCCGGGGGTGCCGATCGCCCAGGAGAACCACAGCGGCCTGCGCGTCGGCGACACCGTCTTCGCCGTGGGCAGCCCCTTCGGCCTGCAGAACTCCGTCACGGCCGGGATCGTCAGCGCCGTCGGGCGCACCGGCGACGGCGGTGTCCCCATGATCCAGACCGACGCCCCGATCAACCCCGGCAACTCCGGTGGCGGCCTGTTCGACCTCCAGGGGCGGCTCGTCGGCATCCCCACCTCCATCCGGGCGCCCATCCCCGGCAACGTCGGCATCGGGTTCGCCGTGCCGTCCGCCCGGGTGGTCGCCCTGCTCGCCCAGGTCCCCTGACAGGAGCGCGATGAGCACCGATCCGATCCCGGTCCCCGGACCGTCCGCGTCCCCCCGCGAGCGCCTCGAGGCGGTGCTGTACGAGCTGCGCCGCGTCGTGGTGGGCCAGGACCGGCTCCTCGACCGCGTCCTCGTGGCGCTGGTCTCGCGCGGCCACATCCTGCTCGAGGGCGTCCCCGGGCTCGCCAAGACCCTCACCCTGGAGACGGTCGCCCGCGTCGTCGGCGGGCGCTTCTCCCGCATCCAGTTCACCCCCGACCTGGTCCCCAGCGACGTGGTCGGCGGCCAGGTACTCGACCGGTCGGGCGACTTCGCGACCCGGCTCGGGCCGGTGTTCGCGAACTTCGTGCTCGCCGACGAGATCAACCGGGCCCCTGCCAAGGTTCAGTCGGCGCTGCTCGAGGTGATGGCGGAGGGGCACGCGACCATCGCGGGTGAGTCCCACCCGGTGCCGCGTCCCTTCCTGGTGATGGCCACCCAGAACCCCATCGAGAGCGAGGGCGTGTACGCCCTGCCCGAGGCGCAGGTCGACCGCTTCGCGATGAAGGTCGTGGTGGGCTACCCCACGCCCGCCGACGAGGAGGAGATCGTGCGGCGGATGGCCTCGGACCCGCCCGTCCCGCGCACCCTGCTGACCCCCGAGGACCTGGTCCAGCTGCAGGAGACGGCCGATGCCGTGTTCGTCGACCACCGGGTGCGCCAGTACGCCGTCCAGCTGGTCAACGCGACGCGCGACCCGGCTGCCGAGGGGCTGCCCCACCTGGCGCCGTACCTGGAGCTCGGGGGGTCCCCGCGGGCGTCCCTCAACCTGGTCCGCGGGGGCCGCGCCCTCGCCGTCATGCGCGGGCGCAGCTTCGTGACCCCCCAGGACGTGCATGCGCTCTTCAACGACGTGCTGCGGCACCGCATCGTCCTCTCGTACGAGGCGCTCGCGGCCGACGTGAAGCCCGATCAGGTGCTCGACGCCGTGCTCGAGGCCATCCCCCTGCCGGACGTCGAGCTCGGCCAGGGCGCGGCCTTCCGGGGGACCGGCCGCCCGTGAGCACCGCCCCGCCGCCGCCGTCCGCCGCGGCCGCCCCTTCCCCGGGGGCGCCGCCGCTGTCGCCCGAGGCCCTGCTGCGCCGCGTCGAGCTGCGCATCGGCCACCGGCTGGACGGCGTGCTGCAGGGCGAGCGCCGCGGCCGCCGGCCGGGGCCGGGCGGGGAACCCACCGTGACGCGGACCTACCAGCCCGGCGACGACGTGCGCTGGATCGACTGGCCGCTGACGGCCCGCGCGGGTGAGCCCACGGTGCGCGTCCCCGAGCTGGAGCCGGTGCTCACCGCCTGGGCGCTGGTCGACCGCTCCCCCTCGATGGCCTTCGGGAGCGCCGTGCGCACCAAGGCGCAGCTGGCGTCCGAGGCGCTGGCCGGACTCGGGGTCGTCCTGCGCCGCCGGGGCGACCGGCTCGGCGTGGTCGCCACGGCCCACGGCGACCTCGACCTCGTGCGCCCCCCGGTGGGCGACCGGCGGGGACTGGTCGCCGCCCTGCGCGCCGTCGAGTCGGTGGTGCCCGAGGAGACGCCGGGCCGCACCGACCTCGCCCGCGCCGCCCGCACGCTCGGGCGGGTCGCGCGCCACCGCGGCGCCGTGGTCCTGATCTCGGACCTGCCGGTGTCGTCGGAGCTCGAGTCCGCCCTCGGCGTGCTGGCGCGGCGGCACCAGCTGATCGCCCTCCAGATCGGCGACCCGCGCGAGCGCGAGCTGCCGGTGCTGGGCGCCGTGCGGATGCGCGACATGGAGACGGGCGCCACGCGCCTGGTCGACACCGCCGACCCGCGGTTCCGGGCCCGGCTGGCCCAGGTCGTCGCCGAGGACGAGGCGGCGCGGGCGGCCATGCTCGCGCGCGTGCGGGCGCGCCACGTGCGCCTGGACACGACGGGTGACTGGGTGCTGGAGCTGGCCCGCGCGCTCGCGCGCGGCGGCGGGGTGCGCGCGTGAGCGTCGGCACGCCGCTCGCCCTGCTGCTGATCCCGCTCGTCGCGCTCGCGCTCTGGGCGCTGGCCGCCGCGCGCCGCCGCCGCGGGTCCGCCGGCCTGCCGTTCCCCGACGTGGGGGTCCTGGAGCGGGCCGCGGTCCCACCGCGCGCCCGCCGCCGGATCCCGACCGCGCTGCTGGTGCTCGCGGTGCTCGCGCTCGCGCTCGGCGTCGCGCGGCCCGAGCTGCAGCGCGACGTCCCGCGGGAGCGGGCGACGATCATGCTCGCCGTGGACGTGTCCGGCTCGATGTCGGCGGACGACGTGGCCCCGTACCGCCTGCGCGCCGCCCAGGACGCGGCGCTCCGGTTCGCCGACCGCGTCCCGCGCACCTACCAGGTGGGGCTCGTCGCCTTCTCCGGCGGCGCCGCGGTCGTGGTGCCGCCCACCACCGACCGCATGCGCCTGCGGCGCGGCGTCGAGAGCCTGCTCGCCGGGGGCGCCACCGCCATCGGGGACGCGATCGTCACGTCGCTCACCGCGATCCAGGAGTCCCAGGGCGGTGTCGCCCAGGGCGACGCCGCGCGGATCCTGCTGCTGTCCGACGGGGCAAACACTCAGGGCGTCTCGGTCGCCGAGGCGGTCGACCGCGCGCAGGCCGCGGAGGTCCCCGTGTTCACGGTGGCGCTCGGGACGCAGGACGGGCGGCTCGCCGACGGGAGGCCGGTGCCGCCCGACGTCGAGACGCTCGCCGCGATCGCCGAGCAGACCGGCGGCCAGGCCTATGAGAGCCGCGACTCGGAGTCGGTCGGCGAGGTGTACGAGCGGCTCGGCTCGTTCATCGGCACCGAGCGCCGGCCCGAGGAGGTCACGGCGTGGGCGGTGGGCGCCGGGCTGCTGCTGCTGGCCGCGGCGGGCGCCGCGTGGTGGCGCTGGGGGGTGCGGCTGTCGTGAGCGACGTCCTGTGGCACCAGCCCCTGTGGCTCGCGGCGCTCCTGCTGGTGCCGCTGGCGGCCGCGGCGATGGTGGCCGCCGCCCGGCGGCGCGGCCGCCTGGCGCGCTCCTACGCCGACCCGGCCCTGATGCCGCTGCGCACGCCGGGGCGGGTCGGCCGCGGCCGCGCCCTCGCCGCCGTCGCGCTGCTGCTGGCGCTCGCCGTCGCGGCGACCGCCCTCGCCCGCCCCTACCGGGTGGAGACGGAGCAGCGGCGCAGCGGCAGCGTCGTGCTCGCCATCGACGTGTCCCTGTCGATGCGCGCCACCGACATCCCGCCCACGCGGCTCGCCGCGGCGCGCGAGGCCGCGCGGCGCTTCGTGGACGACGCGCCCGGCGACGTCCGCATCGGGCTGGTGGCGTTCGCCGACACGGCGGACGTCGTGGTGTCGCCCACGCTCGACCGCGACGCGTTGCGGGACGCGCTCGCCGGCCCCCGGTTCGCCGAACTGCGCGAGGGGACGGCGATCGGGGACGCGATCGCCGCGGGCCTCACGGCGCTCCAGGCGGCCGGCGCCCTGACGCCCCCGCCGGCCACGCCCCAGGAGTCGGCGGGCCGGGTGCTGCTGCTCACCGACGGCGCCCAGAGCGCCGGGCAGGTGCAGCCCCAGGAGGGCGCGCAGCGGGCCGCCGCCCTGCGGGTGCCCGTCTACACGATCCTGCTGGGCGACGATCCGGGCCGGCCCGACCAGGCGACCCCGGCCGAGACCCTGTCGACCATCTCCTCCACCACGGCCGGCGTCTTCGCGCAGAGCACCGACGGCCCCGACCTGCAGCGCGTCTTCGCGGACATGGGCCGCATCATCGCCCCCGAGCCGCGCGAGAGCGAACTCACCTGGATCCCGGCCCTCGGCGCGTTGGTCCTGCTGCTGGTGGCGGGCGCCCTGTGGGTGGCCGCCGCGCCGGCGCCCGGCGCCGGCCGCCCGGCGCCGCGGCCGGCGTCACTGCCCTAGGCGACGGCGCGGGAGGGACCGCCCGCGACGGGCAGCAGCAGGCCCTCGTCGAGGTCGACCACCATGCCGCGGACCGCGGCCCGGTGGGGGATGGATTCGCTGGTGAAGATGGCGTGGATCGCGGCGCGCACGCTGGTGAACGGGTCGCCCGCCCTCTCCAGCCCGCGGCAGTCGGTGTGCCCCATCACCACGATCTGGCGCGTGCCGAGCAGGTGCTGGGAGGCGGCCAGCGACCGGACCACGTCCGGCGTCACACGCGCCCCGGCGTTGCGCAGGATGTGGGCGTCGCCGGGGCGCAGGCCCAGCAGCGCCGCGGGGTCGAGCCGGCAGTCCATGCAGCACAGCACGGCGAGGCGGCGCCGGGGCGTGCCCGGGTCGGCGGCCCCCGGGAGCTCGGCCTCCGGGGTCGCGTCGGCCGTCGGCCGGCCGGCGAGGCGGTCAGGCGTCCAGCCGCGGCGCATCCCCGTCCTCCTCCACGATCCGGACCAGCGCGGCCAGTCCGTCGACGTCCAGGACCTCGACGCGCGCCCCGCGCGGCATGCGCTCCGGCACGCCGGCGTAGGGAAGGGCGCTCCACACCTCGTCGCCGATGCGCACCAGCCCGGGTTCGCCCGCCCGCACATCGCGTTCCACGTGGCCGAGGCGGCCGATCAGTGCGGTGGCGTGGCCGGGACGGACGGCGGGGGCGGCGCCGCGCGCCGCCCGCATCAGCGGACGGCGCGCCACGGCGAGGCTGCCGACGGCGACGAGCGCGAACACGGCCACCTGCGGCGCCGTCCCGGCGCCGGCCAGGGTGGCGGCGGCGGCCGCCGCGGCGCCGACGGCCACGAAGAGGCCGACGAACACCGGCGTGGTCATCTCCACGACCAGGCCGGCGGCGGCGACGGCGCCCCAGAGGAGGGCGCTCATGCCCCCGCCGCCTCGTGCAGCCCGTTCGCGCCCGGCCGGACCGCCTGCGCGGCGAGGACGGAGCCGAGGCTGGCCGCGGCGCCGGCGGCGGGCACGGCGTCGGCGGGCAGGATGAGCGTCGTCGCCCGCCCGTCCGCCACCTCGGGCAGCACCTGCATGTACATGTATGCGAGCACGCCGGGGCTGGGGTCGCTCTCGTGCACGGCGCGGAACACCGCCCGGATGGCCTCGCTGTCGCCCGCGGCCCGGAGCACCTTCGCCTGGCGGTCGCCATCGGCCTCCAGCGCGGCGGCCCGCTGCTCGGCCTCCGCCTGGAGGATGCGCGCGCGCGCCTCCCCCTCGGCGACCAGGATCGCCGACTGCTTCTCGCCCTCGGCGGTCAGGATCGCGGCGCGCCGGTCGCGCTCGGCGCGCATCTGCTTCTCCATGGCCTGCTTGATGGACCCCGGCGGGTCGATCGACTTCAGCTCGACCCGGTTGACGCGCAGCCCCCAGCGCCCGGTGGCCTCGTCCATCGCGTGGCGCAGGTTGGCGTTCACCCGCTCGCGCGAGGTGAGCACCTCCTCGAGCGTCAGCGAACCCACCTGGTTGCGGAGCGTGGTGATCACCAACTGCTCGATCGCGTCGAGCATGGCCGCCACCTCGTAGGTGGCGCGGAACGGGTCGGAGATCGAGTAGTAGAAGACCGTGTCCACCGAGATGGTGACGTTGTCCTCGGTGATCACCGGCTGGTGCGGGAACACCACGACCTGCTCGCGCAGGTCCACCAGGCAGCGGCGCCGGTCGACGATGGGCGTGATCACGTGGAAGCCGGCATCGAGCGTGTGCGTGTACCGGCCCAGCCGCTCGATCACGGCGGCGTGGGCCTGCGGGACGATCTGGACCGTCGACAGCGTGACGATGAGCACCACGGCCACCGCCGCGACGACGATGGCGAGCGTGATCGGTTCCATCTGTGCCTCCCTCTCTGCGGGGTCGGCACCACGCTAGGAACGCACGCCCGCGGCGGCATCGTCCGTTCTGCGCATCCCGGCGGCCGGCGGATGCGTATGGGGGCGCGGGCTATGCGTAGGGCGTGCGCGACCCGGGCGGCACACCCGTGCCCCCGGGGGCGAGGCCCACGGCCACGGCCTGCGCCCGGGTGTGCACCCCCAGCCGCGTGAAGATGTTGAACACGTGGCGGGCCGCCGTCGCCTCGCTGATGACCAGCCGCTCGGCGATGGCGCGGTTCGAGAGGCCCTCCGCGATCAGGCCGAGCACCTCGGTCTCGCGCGGTGTCAGTCCGCCCGCGCCGGCGCGGGGCGCCGCCCGGCGGCCGAGGCGGCGCAGCAGCCCCTCGGCGCGGCTCCCCCACTCGCCGGAGCCCATCGACCGGTACAGACCGAGCGCGGCGGCGGCGAGATCGGCCGCCTCCTCCCGCGCGTCGTCCCGGCGCGCGAGCACCTCGGCGGCGGCCATGCGCATCCGCGCCGCCTCGGGCCGCCGGCCGGAGGCCTCCACCCGCGCGGCCGCGTCCTCGACGGCACCGGCCGCCGGGCGCCGGCCCGCCGCCGCCGCCGCGATCGCCTGCGCGTAGCTCCCCCGGGGTCCGGGCGCACGGGCCGCGACCTCGGCGGCGAGCCGTACGGCCGCGGCGCCGTCGCCGGCGATCGCGGCGATCTCCGTGCCCGTGACCACCAAGGCGGCGACCGGCGAGGCCGGGCCGCCGGGCCGCCGCCGCCACCGGTCCAGCGCGGGCGCCAGGGCCTCCCACGCGGCCGCCGGATCGCCCGCGGACAGGTGTGTGCGCGCGAGCCCCACGAGCGCCTCCAGCTCGCGGTCCTCGATCCCCAGCCGGGCGGACTGGTCGGCCACCCGTGAGAAGCACTCGATCGCCGCGTCCACCCGGCCGGTGCGGCGCGCCCGCATGCCGCGCACGACCGTGAGGCCCATCGCGGCGACCGGATCCCCCCCGACCGCCGCCAGCAGCGCCTCGGCCTCGTCGGCACAGGCGTCGGCCTCCCCCCAGCACCCCGCCTCGACGTGGAGGGCGGCCCGGCGCCACAGCGCCCCCAGCAGCAGCCGCGGGAGGTGGCGCTCGCGCGCGACCAGCACGGCGGCGTCCGCGTGGCGCGCGAGCGCCACCTCCCGCGGCTGCTGCTGGGGGCCTGT